>NZ_JAKGAW010000031.1:0-55641 GCF_021532475.1 Pseudoalteromonas sp. APAL1
TAATAGTGTAGCATTAAAAAAGCGCAGATAAACTGCGCTTTTAAGAGAAATAAGTTTTAACTTACTTACTTTTGTTCGCGAGCAATAGCGCGGTAAGCGATATCAGTTCGATATTCCATGCCTTCCCAGCTGATTTGATCAACGAGTTTATAGGCACGTTGTTGCGCTTCAGTTACAGTGTTACCAAGTGCCGTTGCACAAAGCACACGACCACCAGCCGTTACTACGTTATCACCGTCTTGCTTAGTACCTGCGTGGAATACTTTCTCACCTTCAGGGTAATTAACTTGCAAGCCGTTGATAGTGTCACCTTTCGGGTAGCTATCAGGGTAGCCTTTAGCTGCTAATACAACACCTACTGCTGCGCGCGGGTCGAACTCGATATCTGTTTTATCTAGCTCTTCACGGTTAGCTGCTTCGATTAGCTCAACAAGGTCAGACTTAAGACGAAGCATCATAGGCTGTGTTTCTGGGTCACCAAAACGACAGTTGTATTCAATCACTTTTGGCGTGCCATCAGCGGTGATCATTAAACCTGCATATAAGAAACCAGTGTATGGGTGGCCTTCTTTTGCCATACCTTCAACCGTTGGGTTGATCACTTCGTTCATAATACGTTGGTGAATTTCATCAGTTACTACTGGTGCCGGTGAGTATGCGCCCATGCCGCCAGTATTCGGACCTTGGTCACCATTGTAAGCGCGCTTGTGGTCTTGGCTGGTTGCAAATGGCAGTACGTTTTTGCCATCAACCATGACGATGAAAGAGGCTTCTTCACCTTCTAAGAACTCTTCGATAACTACACGGCTACCCGCTTCACCGAAGCTGTTGCCTGCTAGCATATCGCGAATAGCTTCTTCAGCTTCAAGCTCAGTCATCGCAACGATAACGCCTTTACCTGCTGCTAAGCCGTCAGCTTTAACAACAATTGGCGCACCTTTTTCTTTCAGGTAAGCAAGCGCAGGTTCGATTTGTTCAAACGTTTGGTAATCAGCTGTTGGAATATCGTGGCGTGCTAAGAAGTCTTTGGTGAACGACTTAGAGCCTTCTAACTGTGCTGCACCAGCCGTTGGGCCGAAGATAGCCAGACCGTTTTCACGGAATGTATCAACGACACCTAAAACCAGCGGTACTTCAGGGCCAACAATGGTTAATTCAACGTTGTTTTCTTTTGCAAAAGTAACTAAACCAGCTAGGTCTTCAACATTGATAGCTACGTTTTCAAGTTTTGGCTCAAGTGCAGTACCAGCATTACCTGGAGCGACGAAAACGGTGTTTACTTTACTATTTTGTGCAGCCTTAAACGCAAGAGCGTGTTCGCGGCCGCCACTGCCGATGACAAGTACATTCATGGCGTATAATCCTATTTAAAGCGGTTTTTTAAACTTCAGCGTCATACGATCACTTTCACCAATCGCTTTATACTTCGCGGCATCTTGCTCGCCTAAACGAAGGCTTGGTGGTAGTGTCCACACCCCTTTAGGGTGATCTGCTGTATCAAGAGGGTTTGCATTAATGTCACTGCTTGCCACTAGTTCAAAGCCAGCTTGTTTTGCAATATCAATTACATAGCTTTGCTTCATATAACCTGATGATTTCTGATCTTCATCGCTGCGCGACTCAGGAAGGCGGTGTTCAACTACGCCTAATGTGCCGCCCGGCTTAAGGGCTTTGTAAAATGCTTTAAATGCACTCAACGCGCCTTCTTTATCTTTACCCATGTACCAGTTATGAACATTTCTAAAGGTTAAAACAAGATCTGCGCTACCCGCTGGTGCAATATCAAGATGTGTTACTGGCGCAAATTCAGTCAGTTTAACTTCACTGAAGCGCGCGTCTTCGCTCATCTTTTTCTTAAAGCCAGCTAATGAACGTTGGTAATAACCTACTTCAGAATCTGCTGGGAAATGTGCCGCGTAGTAAACCCCATGGCCTTTTACAGCTGGCGCAAGGATTTCGCTGTACCAACCACCGCCTGGTGCAATTTCAACGACTGTCATATTTGGCTTAAAGCCAAAGAAATCAAGTGTTTCAACTGGGTGGCGGTATTGATCGCGTGCGCTATTTTTAGCATCACGTTCGCTTGATTGTACAGCACTTGTAAGCGCTGATTCATGGCTGTGGCTTAAAGCCTGTGCTGATGTTAGTGCAAGGCCTGCAACTAGCAGTGTTTTTACGGCAAATTTCATCATCTATTCCTTCATTATATGGGTCATTATTATTAGTAATCAGAATACGTGAATTTGTGGCAAACAAAAAGGGCTAAACTTTTCGCTTAACCCTTTGTGTTATTAGTGACGGAAATGGCGCATACCTGTAAATACCATTGCCATACCAGCTTCATCAGCTGCAGCGATAACTTCCTCATCGCGCATTGAACCACCTGGTTGAATAACTGCTGTGATGCCAGCCTCTGCTGCTGCATCAATGCCGTCACGGAATGGGAAGAATGCATCAGATGCCATAACAGAACCTTTCACTTCAAGGTTTTCGTCAGCGGCTTTGATACCTGCAATTTTCGCCGAGTAAACACGGCTCATTTGGCCTGCACCAACACCGATAGTCATACCGTCACGTGCATACACAATCGCGTTAGACTTAACGAATTTAGCGACTTTCCAGCAGAATAATAAATCTTTTAATTCTTGCTCAGTTGGTTGACGCTTAGATACAACTTTAAGATCGCTCTGCGTTACCATACCTAAGTCGCGGTCTTGAACCAAGATACCGCCATTAACACGTTTAATGTCGTGACCTGTTGCATTACCAGACCATTCACCACATTCTAATAAACGTACGTTTTGTTTTGCAGAAACGATCTGTGCAGCTGCTTCAGATACTTTAGGTGCAATGATAACTTCAACGAATTGACGAGCAACAATTGCTTCAGCTGTGTCTGCATCAAGCTCTTTGTTGAATGCGATGATGCCACCAAATGCTGATGTAGGGTCAGTTTTGAATGCACGATCATAGGCTTCAAGAATGTTGTCACCAATTGACACACCACAAGGGTTCGCATGTTTTACGATAACACACGCTGGTACGTCGAATTCTTTTACACACTCTAATGCTGCGTCAGTATCAGCAATGTTGTTGTAAGAAAGTGCTTTACCTTGCAGTTGAACTGCAGTCGCAACAGATGCTTCAGTTAAGTCGTTTTCAACATAAAAAGCAGCGTCTTGGTGTGAGTTCTCACCGTAGCGCATATCTTGCTTCTTAGTGAACTGCATGTTGATAGTGCGTGGGAACTTAGTCTCTTCAGCAGCTTCCTCTGTGTAGTCAGGAACCATTTTGCCGAAGTAGTTTGCAATCATGCCATCGTACTGAGCTGTGTGCTCGTAAGCAGCAATAGCTAGATCAAAACGTGTTTTATACGTTGTAGAACCGTTGTTGTTTTGCATTTCGCTGATTACACGGTCGTAATCTTTTGCATTTACAACGATAGTCACATCTTTATGGTTTTTCGCCGCAGCGCGAACCATAGTAGGACCACCAATATCAATGTTTTCAATTGCATCTTCTAGGCTGCAGTCTTCTTTCGCAACAGTGTTTGCGAAGGGGTATAAGTTAACTACAACGATATCGATAGCAGAGATGTTGTGATCCTCCATTACGTCTTCATCTTGACCGCGACGCGCTAGGATGCCGCCGTGAATTTTTGGATGAAGTGTTTTTACGCGACCATCCATGATCTCAGGGTGACCAGTATGGTCAGATACTTCAGTGACTTTAATGCCGTTATCAGCAAGTAATTTGCAAGTACCGCCAGTTGATAAAATATCTACGCCTTGAGCTTCAAGAGCGCGAGCAAATTCAACGATACCGGTTTTATCTGACACACTTAATAGTGCGCGACGAATTGGACGATGTGTATCCATTGTAGTTTTGATTACCTCAATGTTTGAGCTAGCTTAGAAAGGCGGTATTTTAACTGAATATTGCTGAGAAAACGATGTTTAAAGCGTGAGGATTTTGCATAGTTTTTAACAGCAATAAAAAAAGCACCCTAAGGTGCTTTTTATTCAAAACTTTTATACCAGTTGTAATGGGGGAGTAAGCGTTTATTAGCACAATGAATATGCAGGCTTACTATCAGTCCATTAAGACGGGTATCAGTTCATGCCGTATTTTTTAAGCTTTTTACGTAAAGTACCACGGTTGATACCTAGTAAGATTGCTGCACGAGTTTGGTTACCACGCGTGTACGTCATTACTTCTTCAAGTAATGGTGCTTCTAGCTCAGAAAGAACAAGGTCGTACACGTCTTGAACGTCTTGACCATTAAGTTGCTTTAAGTAGTGATGAACAGCTTTTTTCACTGCATCACGCAACGGCTGTGGTTTCTCGTGTGACTGTACATGAGGGTTTGTGATAAATGGAGAAGTCACGTTTTGTTCGAACATCGTTATATGTCTCTTTCTTTCTTAGTTAGCTGCTAGTGTTTTAAAGTATTCTTCTAATGCGTCGACTTGTGCCTGTGGGTTATCTAACGCATTAAATACTCGCCTAAACTGACCGTCACTGTCATGGGTTTGCAAATACCAAGATACATGCTTTCGAGCGATACGCGCTCCCATTGGCTCCCCGTAAAACTGATGAAGATTGTCTAGATGCTCCATCAAAATGCTACGCACCTCTGCAATTTCAGGTGCTGGCAAATGTTCTCCAGTTCGCAAATAGTGGTCTATCTCCCTGAATATCCAAGGGCGACCTTGGGCGGCTCGACCAATCATAATGGCATCTGCACCCGTATAATCCAAAACCTGCTTTGCTTTTTCTGGTGAAGTAATATCACCATTGGCAACCACAGGGATAGACACTGAACGTTTAATATCCTTAATTGTGGCGTACTCAGCTTCACCTTTATACATACATGCGCGTGTACGCCCATGTACAGCCAATGATGCTATGCCATAACGTTCAGCGATTCTCGCAATCTCGACACCATTACGGTTTTCCTGATCCCATCCGGTACGGATTTTTAATGTGACAGGAACATCTACGGCATTGACTACCGCATCAAGTATCTCTTCCACTAATTCAGGAAACTGTAATAAGGCAGAGCCTGCAAGTTTCTTATTCACTTTTTTAGCTGGGCACCCCATATTGATATCTATGATCTGTGCGCCATTGCTGACATTGAATTGTGCTGCCTGCGCCATAAGCTCAGGATCGGCTCCGGCGATTTGCACCGAGCGAATTCCCGACTCACCGCTGTGATCCATACGGTTCATCGATTTTTCGGTTTTCCATACTTTCGGGTTTGACGAGAGCATTTCAGAAACAGCAAGGCCAGCACCTAAGCGACGGCAAAGTTGTCTAAATGGTCTGTCTGTAATGCCTGCCATTGGCGCGACAATTACGTTGTTCTCAAGTTGGTATGAACCGATACGCACGTTATTCAATTGGCCTCTTTTCAAGGGGCGCTAAGTTTACGGTTTTTTTTGCAAAAATCAAAGGCTATAAATTGAACAAAAGTGACTTTTTTTTGCCCTTTTCGTATTGACTTTTGATAACAGTTTGACGAGTAGGTTGATTTGTTTGTTATTTGAACAAAAATAATTTTGCTTGTACAAAGGCGAGAAACTGCAGACTGTAAAAATAAGGTAAAGCCTGTTAAATACTGGCTTTACCTATTAGCTTAGAGTTAATGCTCTAGAGAGGGTTAAGCCTTCTTCGTGCCACTAACTCGGGTCCATTCACCTTCAATAGCAATCTCATCAAGTGCTAAAAACGGGGCATAAACGTCCGCTACAGACTGAGCTTGCTCTTCTAAAATACCTGACATAGCAATTTTACCATTCGGTTTTAAAAGACCTAAGATCACTTCATGTAGTTCGCGAAGAGGCTGAGCTAAAATATTTGCAACGACTATATCGGCAGTAAACTCTGGTTGATCCTCTGGTAAATAGACTTCAAGTTTATCTGCGACACCGTTACGCTGTGCATTATCACGGCTTGCTTCAAGTGCTTGAGGATCAATATCGATGCCGATCATACGCTCAGCGCCAAGTTTGATCGCGGCTATTCCTAAAATACCCGATCCACAACCAAAATCGACCACAGTTTTACCTGTTAAATCTTGGCTTTCAAGCCATTTTAGGCAAAGCGCTGTGGTTGCGTGGGTGCCTGTACCAAAGGCAAGGCCTGGGTCGAGTAATACATTAACAGCATTAGGATCGGGAATATCACGCCAGCTTGGACAGATCCATAAGCGCTCACCAAATTGGATTGGGTGGAAATTATCCATCCATTCACGTTCCCAATCTTTATCTTCAAGCTGTTCTATTTTATAAACGAGCTTATCGGCAAGGGTTGCTTCAGCTTTTAGAGTTTCTACCACGCTGTCCATGTCATGGTTAGCGTCATAAAGACCAATTACAGTCGTATCGGCCCATAGTTGAACAGTGCCAAGCTTAGGTTCATAAATAGGGGTATCTTTGGCGTCAACATAAGTTACTGACGCGCTGCCAGTGTCCATTAATAAGTCGCTGATTAATTCTGCGTTGTCAGCGTTTGCATTGATGCGAATTTGGATCCAAGCCATGAATATCTCTCGAATAGAAAAAAGGCCGCAACAGCGGCCTTTTAGTTAATAATGCGATACTAAGTTACTTAGCATCTAAGAAGCTTTTCAGTAAGTCTGAGCGAGAAGGGTGACGTAATTTACGTAACGCTTTCGCTTCGATTTGACGAATACGCTCACGTGTTACGTCAAACTGTTTACCTACTTCTTCTAATGTATGGTCAGTGTTCATATCGATACCAAAACGCATACGTAGTACTTTAGCTTCACGTGCTGTTAAGCCCGCTAGTACATCGTTTGTTGCGCCACGTAATGATTCCATTGTTGCAGAATCAATAGGCGAATCGATTGTGGTATCTTCAATGAAGTCACCTAAGTGCGAATCTTCATCATCACCGATTGGTGTTTCCATCGAAATTGGCTCTTTCGCGATTTTAAGTACCTTACGGATCTTATCTTCAGGCATTAACATACGCTCAGCTAATTCTTCTGGGCTCGGCTCACGACCCATCTCTTGCAGCATTTGACGAGAGATACGATTTAGTTTGTTGATCGTCTCAATCATGTGCACAGGGATACGGATGGTACGTGCTTGGTCAGCAATCGAACGTGTAATTGCTTGACGGATCCACCATGTTGCATAAGTTGAGAACTTATAACCACGGCGGTATTCGAACTTATCAACCGCTTTCATTAGACCAATGTTACCCTCTTGGATAAGGTCTAAGAATTGTAAACCACGGTTGGTGTATTTTTTCGCAATCGAGATTACAAGACGTAAGTTCGCTTCAACCATTTCTTTTTTCGCTCGGCGAGCTTTCGCTTCACCAATACTCATACGACGGTTGATGTCTTTAATTCGCTCGATACTTAAACCCGTGCTTTCTTCAATTGCACGTAACTTGCTAATGCAACGGATGATTTCTGGTTTAACTTCTTCAAGTGCAACCGAGTATTTCTCGTTTGCAGCGATTTCAAGGTCAATCCAGCTAGTATCTGTTTCGTTGTTAGCAAAATGCTTAATGAAGTTCTTTTTCGGTAACTTCGCAATTTGTACAGCTTGTTTCATGATGATACGTTCTTGTACACGAACGCGGTCCATCATTTCACGCATGTTGTTTACCATGCGGTCAAACTGTTTAGGAACTAACTTAAAGGTTTTAAATAGTTCGCCAATTTCTGCAATAGCTGCTTGTGAATCTGGGTGAGCACGGCCTTTTGCTTCAAACGTATCACGTGCTTTGTTGTAAAGCTCACGTAAGTTTTCGAAGTGAATACGTGCTTCTTCAGGATCTGGACCTGTATCACCATCGCTATCATCATCGCTATCGTCATCGTCGTCTTCATCGTCAGCTTCGTCGTCTTCGTCGTCAAGCTGCTCTTCGTTTAGCTCTGAACCGATGTGTGTAGCAGAAATTTGTGATTCGTCTTCATTATTAGGATCAAAGAAACCAGAGATAATGTCGCTTAAACGCATTTCTTCGGCTTCAAACTTATCCCATTGCTCTAGTAGATAAGTAATTGCTTCTGGGTATTCAGCAACAGAAATCTGAACTTGGTTGATACCTTCTTCAATACGCTTAGCGATAACAATTTCGCCTTCACGTGTAAGGAGTTCAACAGTACCCATTTCACGCATGTACATGCGTACAGGGTCGGTTGTTCGACCGATCTCTTTTTCTACAGTCGCAAGTGCAGCGGCCGCGGCTTCTGCTGCGTCTTCGTCTGTCGTTGTTTCTTGCATCATTAATTCATCAGCATCAGGCGCATTTTCGCTAACCTTGATACCCATGTCATTAATCATGCTAATGATATCTTCTACCTGATCTGAGTCGATAATGTCTTGTGGAAGGTGATCATTAACTTCTGCAAAAGTTAAATAACCTTGCTCTTTACCTTTTTGAATCAGAAGCTTTAATTGTGACTGAGGAGTTGGATCCATAGAGATTTATTCTTCCACTCTGAAAGTTGATACAACAGGCGCCAGCTCGCTTACTAAATAAGCGACACGAAAACTAACTAGACGCAGTGAATAGCACAGTATAACAGAATTATTCAGTTCTGACTAGCTGTTGCTACCTTTTAACGCTTGTGTTAGTAACAGACATTCTAGCCTTTCTTCGCTGCTTAAGCCTTGGGTCTTGTCTTTTATTAATAGGGTCTCTAGTCGATAATTTAAACACTGGTCTTCAATAAATTTAAAAGTATTTTTAAAAACTGTCTCTAAACGATCGTCATTTATTTGGTGCTGCCAAGTCGCTAATTTAATCAACGCATCGTACTCTTGGCTACCTCGGAACGATTCTAAAATTTGTGCCGTGGTGATACCTTGTCGTTCAAGCGCTAAGTGCTGAATGCGTAAAAATAACTCAATACCGGCAATTTTCATTTCAGCAAGTTCTGGCATATAAGCAATGCTTGTCGCGAGATTTGGATGCTGCAATAAAATTCCGATAGCTTGGCGCATTGGCGTTATTTTAAATTTACGCTCAATAGCATGCTGTTGCTTTGGAGTCTTAACACGGTTGTTTAATTGTTCTCTTGTTCGACCAATTAAACGGCCTAAATGTTCCAAAATATTTTCTTGATAAAAATCACTTGGGATTTTTTCAATTAATGGTAAAGCATCACTAAGTAGCTTTGCTTTACCTGCATCTTGAGTTAGGTCAACTTCTTGGCTGAGCTTATTAAATAATACTTTACTAAAGTCGTCGGCATCGCTCAATCTTGCTTCAAAGGCATCTTTACCTTCTTTTTGTACCAGTGAATCTGGGTCTTCACCGTCAGGTAAAAATACAAATTTTAATGATTTACCATCGCCAAGATAAGGTAGTGCATTCTCAAGTGCACGCCATGCTGCATCACGACCAGCACGGTCACCATCGTAACAACAAATCACTTTATCTGTGGTTCTAAATAAAGTGTGCATATGTTCTGCGGTTGTTGCTGTACCAAGGGCTGCAACGGCATATTCGATACCTTGCTCAGCCAAAGCAACCACATCCATATAACCTTCAACAATCAAAATATGGTCAAGTTTTTTATGTGCTTGTTTTGCTTCGTATAAACCATAAAGTTCAAAGCCTTTATGGAAGATACGTGTTTCTGGTGAGTTGAGGTATTTAGGCCCTTGATCGGCTTGCATGACTCGGCCACCAAAGGCGATAACCCGACCGCGTTTATCGCGAATAGGAAACATGAGTCGATCACGGAAAAAGTCAAATTGGCGACCAGGCGACTTTTCAGAAGCAAGCTTCAGCTCTACTAACTGCTCTTTTTGTTCTTTGTTACGGCCTAGTTGCTGGCATAACGCCTCCCATTCACTAGGCGCATAACCAATCATGAATTTTTTCGCTGTTTCACCGCTTAAACCACGCCCTTTGATATAGTCGATGACCATTTTAGAATTAGCATGATGCTTTAATTGATGTTGATAAAAGCGAGCAGCGTGTAACATTAAATCGTAATCAGAGCGCTTTTGTTCTGCAGTGCGTTGAGGACCTGAGCTGCCACCTTGTTCACGAGGCACGTCTAAGTTGAGCATACTCGCTAGCTCTTCAATGGCATCAACAAATTCTAGTTTGTCGTATTCCATAACAAACGAAATAGCATTACCATTAGCGCCACAACCAAAGCAGTGATAAAACTGTTTATCCTGGGAGACAGTAAAAGAAGGGGTCTTCTCGTTATGAAAAGGACAACATGCTTGGTAGTCTTTTCCCGCTTTTTTTAAGCCAACTTTTGAATCAATTAGCTCCACAATATCTGTACGAGCGAGTAAATCATCAATAAATTGTCTAGGGATTTTTCCGGCCATAGCTGTTGTTTTTTCCTGCGCTATCTATGCGTTTTAAAATAAGATTTGAACACAAATACGGTGTTTATGAAAGACTAAAAGCAAGAAACCGAGCACTAGGCTCGGTTTGCTTGAATCATACATCTGTATGTGGGGGTTAGGCAGTTAATCGTTGCTTGATTAAGCCAGAAATCTTACCTAAATCGGCACGACCTTCAGCTTTGCTTTTGATAACTCCCATTACCTTACCCATGTCTTGCATACCCGCTGCATTTGTATCAGCAATAGCCGAGTCAATAAGAGCAATGATTTCTTCTTCACTCAATTGTTGAGGCAAGAATTCTTCAAGTGCTTTAATCTCATTGGCTTCAATTTCAGCTAAATCTTCACGACCCGCATCAATGTACTGGGTGTAAGAATCGCGACGTTGTTTTACAAGCTTTACTAAGACAGCGGTGATACCGTCGTCATCAAGTGTAATTTGCTCGTCAATTTCACGTTGCTTGATTGCTGCAAGTACCATGCGGATTGGCTTAAGACGTTCTTTGTCTTTTGCCTTCATCGCATCTTTTTGCGCATCTTTTAGCGTTAATAAAAGGCTCATTTATACAAGACCAAATACTGATTAGTATAATTTAACGCGACGTGCGTTATCGCGAGAAAGCTTCTTCATGTGACGCTTTACTGCAGCAGCTTTTTTACGCTTACGCTCAGCTGTTGGTTTTTCATAGTGCTCGCGACGACGAACTTCTGAAAGGATACCTGCTTTTTCACATGAACGCTTGAAGCGACGAAGTGCTACGTCAAACGGTTCGTTCTCTCTTACTTTAATTACTGGCATTAAAAATTCACCTACCTAAATAATGAGCGTTGCTCAAGTTGATCGAATAACGATCAAGTGGTTCAAAAATGGTGCGGTATTGTAATCCGAAGCAACACCACATGTAAAGGATAATATTAACAGAATCTGAGTCGGCAAAACAGTGCTAATTTGTTTCGCGTTGATACAATCTACAAATGACTTGGCCTGCAGTTTTTTCTTTTAAAAGCAGCCAGTTATCAGGAGTGTCTAAATTACTAAGCTCACTTTCAACCTCTACATAGATAAGAGCTTGCTCAGTTAACCAGTGATTTGATTCGAGCAAAAAACAACTTTTTTCGGCTAAATTCTGACGGAATGGTGGGTCAACAAAAACCAAATCAAATTTATCGTTCTCAGCATTATTATTTAAGAGTGTTAGGCTGTCCCCATGCTTTACTGTGGCATTTTTAAGTTGCAAAGTAGCGATATTGCTATTCAACTGCGCCGTTGCGCTTTTGTCGAGTTCGAAAAATACCGCGCTGGCTGCAAAACGAGAAAGTGCCTCAAAACCAAGCCCTCCAGAGCCGGCAAAGCAATCGAGTACGGCTGCGTCACGTGTATCTTGCATTAGCCAGTTAAATACAGTCTCTTTAATACGATCTGTGGTCGGACGTAAGCCCTGCACATCTTTTACGGGAAGTTTTCTGCCACGGAATTGACCACTAATGATACGAATAAAGCCATTGGCTGTTTTATTGTTAGCGGCTTTAACTGGGCGTTTAGCTGTTGATTTTTTTCTCATTTAACTCACTAATCATTGGTAACTGACCACTTGCTCAGATAATATTGTAAGCAATGGCTAGCGTGTCATTTTTCTAAAGCGCTAAAAGTGTTAGTATTGCGACCCTAGCGATAGATGGTATCCGTTTTAGTTTGGCTAAATTAGCTGGACTACCACCAAACTATTATTCATGTAAGTTTATCAGATTTTTATAAGTGGTTATTAGCAAGTATGGCAAAAAAAAGTAAATTCTTGTCTTGGTTTGGTTTTGGCAAATCAGAAAAACAAAAAGCAGAGCAAACAGCGACTGAGGCTGATAACCAGAAGCAATTAGAAGAACAACAGCGCATCGCTGCTGAAAAAGCAGAAGCTGAACGCTTAGAACAAGAGCGCATCGCTGCTGAAAAGGCTGAGGCTGAACGTTTAGAGCAAGAGCGTATTGCTGCCGAAAAGGCTGAGGCTGAACGTTTAGAGCAAGAGCGTATTGCTGCCGAAAAGGCCGAGGCGGAACGCTTAGAACAAGAGCGCATCGCTGCTGAAAAAGCAGAGGCTGAACGTTTAGAGCAAGAGCGCATCGCTGCTGAAAAAGCAGAGGCGGAACGTTTAGCTCAAGAGCAGCAAGCGGCAGAACAACAACGCCAAGAACAACAAGCTCGTCTTGCTGAGCAAGAAGCAGCAATGAAATTAGAGCAAGAACGTGCTGCAGCAGAACAGGCGCAGCGTGAAGCTGAGCAACTCGCAGCAGAAAAACGCGATGCTGAACGTTTAGAGCAAGAGCGCATTGCTGCTGAAAAAGTACAAGCAGAGCGTTTAGAGCAAGAGCGTATTGCTGCCGAAAAAGCACAAGCTGAACGTTTAGAGCAAGAGCGCATCGCTGCTGAAAAAGCACAAGCAGAGCGTTTAGAGCAAGAGCGTATTGCTGCCGAAAAGGCAGAGGCGGAGCGCTTAGAACAACAGCGTATCGCTGCCGAAAAGGCAGAGGCGGAGCGCCTAGAACAAGAACGTATAGCTGCCGAAAAGGCTGAGGCAGAACGCTTAGAACAAGAGCGTTCTGCTGCCGAAAAGGCTGAGGCTGAACGTTTAGAACAAGAGCGTGTTGCTGCCGAAAAGGCAGAGGCGGAGCGCTTAGAACAACAGCGCATCGCTGCTGAAAAGGCAGAGGCTGAACTTTTAGAGCAAGAGCGTATTGCTGCCGAAAAGGCTGAGGCAGAACGCTTAGAACAAGAGCGTGTTGCTGCCGAAAAGGCAGAGGCGGAGCGCCTAGAACAAGAACGTATAGCTGCCGAAAAAGCACAAGCAGAGCGTTTAGAACAAGAGCGTATCGCTGCCGAAAAGGCAGAGGCGGAACGTTTAGAACAACAACGAATTGCTGCAGAACAAGCAGAGGCGGAACGTTTAGAACAACAACGAATTGCTGCAGAACAAGCAGAGGCGGAACGTTTAGAACAACAACGAATCGCTGAAGAACAAGCAGAGGCGGAACGTTTAGAGAAAGAAAAAGCTGCTCAAGCTGCGGCTGAAAAACCAAAGAAAGAAGGTTTCTTCGCACGCCTTAAAAAAGGCCTATTAAAAACTCGCGTTAATATAGGTTCAGGCTTTGCGTCTATTTTTAGTGGTAAGAAAATAGATGATGAGTTATTTGAAGAACTAGAAACACAATTACTGACTGCTGATTTAGGTGTTGATACAACAATGAAGTTGATTGATAACCTAACTGATGCAGCAGACCGAAAGCAATTAAAAGACGGTGATGCGCTTTACGAGCTGATGAAGCAAGAAATGGCAAGCATGCTCAAAACGGCTGAGCAGCCGCTGGTTATTCCTAGTGACAAAAAACCATTTGTTATCTTAATGGTAGGTGTAAATGGTGTTGGTAAAACCACCACAATTGGTAAATTAGCTAAGCAGTTCCAAAACGAAGGTAAGTCAGTGATGCTTGCAGCTGGTGATACTTTCCGAGCTGCAGCGGTTGAGCAGCTACAAGTGTGGGGCGAGCGTAATAGCATTCCGGTTATTGCCCAGCACACAGGTGCAGACAGTGCGTCAGTGGTATTTGATGCATTTCAAGCTGCAAAAGCACGTAACATTGATGTGTTAATCGCCGATACAGCAGGGCGCTTGCAAAATAAAGACAACTTAATGCAAGAGCTTGAAAAAATTGCTCGTGTAATGAAAAAAATCGACCCAGATGCGCCACATGAAGTCATGTTAACTATTGATGCTGGCACAGGGCAAAATGCAATTAGCCAAGTTAAACTATTTAATGAATGTGTTGGTTTAACTGGGATCACCTTATCTAAGCTTGATGGTACAGCTAAAGGTGGTGTGATCTTCGCTGTTGCAGATAAATTTAATATTCCAATTCGTTACATTGGTGTTGGTGAGAGTATTGATGATTTACGTACATTTAATAGTAATGACTTCATTGATGCACTATTCAGCCAAGATGAGGACGATGCATAATTAATTAAAAGGGAGCGTGCTCCCTTTTTCGCTGCAAGATGATTGATAATTAAAATGATAAATTTTCAGCAAGTCAGTAAAACATATCCAGGTGGCCACCGTGCCCTTGAGAAAGTTAGTTTTCATATAAAGCCTGGCGAGTTAGCCTTTTTAACGGGTCACAGTGGCGCAGGTAAAAGTACTTTGCTAAAGCTCATAAGTTTGATGGAGCGACCATCGGCAGGGCAGGTACTTATTAATGGTGTAGACTTAAACGCTGTTAAATCGCGGCAAATACCTTATGTGCGCCGCGATATAGGGATCATCTTTCAGAATCACCGCTTATTAGAACGTTACTCTGTGTTTGATAATGTTGCTTTGCCTTTAATAATCGAAGGGACGCATCATAAACAAATTGCAAAACGAGTAAATGGTGCGCTTGATAAAGTGGGCTTACTTGATAAAGCCAAATGTAATCCTGCGACACTATCGGGTGGTGAGCAACAACGTGTTGGTATAGCCAGAGCAATCGTCAACTCCCCCCCGATTCTACTTGCCGATGAGCCAACGGGTAACTTAGATCCTGAGCTTTCTATGGATATTCTGCGTTTGTTTGAAGATTTTAATAACCACGGTACTACAGTGCTTATTGCGACTCACGATATAGGTCTTATTGCACGCATGCGCTATCGCAGTTTAACGCTCAAAGATGGTCGTATGATTGAAGACCCGTTAGCTGAGGGGGCACTATGAGTTTATTATTTAAAAGCCGGCCTAGCCAAAATGAGCGCCAAAAAAAATCACTTTTAGCAGCGCCGTACTTCTTTATTCTTAACCTTATTCGTCAAGGTATTCACAGTTTGGGTGAAATGTGGCGAACGCCTCTTGCCTCGTTAATGACCATTGCGGTATTGGGGTTAAGTTTAACGCTCCCTGCGACACTTTATTTAGTAGTCAAAAATGTCTCACAAGTAAGCAGTGGCTTTGAAGATGCAGCAGAGATCTCATTGTTTGTTAAAGAAACTATGACAGAGCAACAAACGCAAACTTTAGTTAAGCGTTTAGCACTCTACCCAGAAGTTGATAAAGTGGAGTTTATCTCAAAAGGTGATGCCCTCACTGAATTCAAACAAGTATCAGGGTTTGGTCAAGCTCTTGAGTATTTAGACGCTAATCCGTTGCCAGATGTTGTGATTGTTACGCCTACAGCACGATACCGTCAGCCGAATACAGCCAAGCAATTACTGCAAAAGCTGGAAGCCGAAAGAGAAGTTGATTTTGGTAAGCTCGATATTGCTTGGCTTGAACGCTTAAATGCACTTTTAAGTTTATTAAAAGAAAGCGTTATTACCATTGCTCTACTACTATTAACTTCCGTCACTTTGATCATCGGTAACACTATCCGTTTATCAATTATGGATAAGAAAGATGAAATTCAAGTGATGAAATTAGTTGGCGCAACAAACACCTTTATTCATGCGCCATTTTTATGGACAGGGATTTGGTACGGCATTATTGGTGGTTTGTTCTCTTTTATTTGTGTTGCTTTAATGATGTGGTGGCTGGGAGCTGCGGTGAGTGAAGTGGCTGGCGTATATGAAACAAGCTTTGATTTAATCGGATTAACTTTGGCTGAGTTTGCTATTTTAGTTGCTCTTGCAACTGGATTAGGATTTGTTGGTTCTTACTTATCTGTAAACCGTTATATAAAAGAAATAGAACCTGATAAAGTTTAGCTAGTCGTATTGAGCGCTATAATTTTAGCGCTTTTTACTGTCGTTAATTTGTCATATTTAGCCGTTATGCTGTTTATTTAGGTTTTGAAGGGATACTCTATTTACCTTTCAAATCGCCTAAAAAGCTAGAATTCATCGCTTATTCAGCGCCTTAAAGTAAAATAAAATTATCTTAAAAAAACCACTTGATTTGAACTTTAAAAAAGTTTTTAATTCAAGTTAGCACTCTCGCTTAAAGAGTGCTAAGATGGTTTCAAATGTTTATCACTGAGGTGAAAAATGAGTAAAGATTTATACGCAATGGCACTTACTGCAGGTCAACAGAGCGCAAGTATGGACGGCTACCTTCAAGCGGTTAGCACTATTCCTATGCTTGATGCAGAGAAAGAAAAGCAGTTGGCGACACGTCTTCAGGAAGAAGGTGATCTTGAAGCTGCGAAGCAACTCATTATGTCGCATCTACGCTTTGTTGCTCATATTGCGAAAAGCTATTCAGGTTATGGCTTACCGCAAGCTGATTTAATTCAGGAAGGTAACATCGGTCTGATGAAAGCGGTAAAACGTTTCGACCCAAGTGTAGGTGTTCGCTTAGTCTCATTCGCAGTACATTGGATTAAAGCTGAAATTCATGAGTACGTACTGAAAAACTGGCGTATCGTGAAAGTTGCAACAACAAAAGCGCAACGTAAATTATTCTTCAACCTACGTAAAAACAAAAAGCGTTTAGGTTGGTTTAACCAAGCTGAGGTTAGCACTGTTGCTAATGAGCTAGGTGTAAGCGAAAAAGAAGTACGTGAGATGGAATCACGTATGAGTGGCCAAGATATGGGCTTTGACTTAACGGGCGACGACAATGACGACGCACCGACAAGCACATACTCGCCAGTACAATATTTAACAGATGGCAGTGCTGACCTTGCTGACGATATCGAAGAGCAGCAATGGCAAGAGCAATCTCATGCTCGTTTATTCAGTGCGTTAAAAACCCTTGATGAACGCTCACAAGACATCGTAAGTGCACGTTGGTTAGCTGATGACAAAGCAACACTGCAAGAACTTGCTGAGAAATATAACGTTTCAGCAGAGCGTGTTCGCCAGCTAGAAAAAACAGCGATGAAAAAACTGCAATCAGCAATGAGCTAATAGCAATCGCTATAGCAAACCATCTTTAGTAGACTACAAAGCCTCGCAAATGCGGGGCTTTTTGTTTTAAGGACGCGGTATGTCACAGATTGATTATCAACATGTATTAGATGAAATCACAAAAGAAGTTCAGCCATTACTGAGTCAAGGTAAGGTTGCTGATTATATCCCTGCACTTGCAGAGGTTGAGCCAAACCAGTTCGCTATTGCGATTCATACCGTGGATGGGAAAACCTACTGTGCGGGTGATTGTGGTGCACGTTTTACTATTCAATCTGTTTCTAAAGTAATGACCTTAACCTTAGCACTTCAGCGTTATGGTGATGAGCTGTGGCAACGAGTCGGAAAAGAGCCTTCAGGTACTGCCTTTAACTCACTAACACAGCTTGAATTTGAACAGGGTATACCACGCAACCCATTTATTAACGCCGGTGCTATTGTCACCTGTGATGCTTTATATAGTCGTTTATCAGCACCGATGCATTCAATGCTTGAGTCATTTCGTCAGTTATCAGGGAATCCTCAGGTTGTTATAGATAAGAAAGTGGCAAATTCTGAATATGAATTTCGTCACCGTAATGCCGCCATGGCGCATTTAATGAAATCATTTGGCAACTTTAATAATGAGGTTGATGATGTGTTATGGGCCTACTTTAACTTCTGTGCCATTGAACTTAACTGCGTAGAATTAGCAAAAGCTTACAATTACTTAGCGAATCAAGGTAAAGATGCCAGCGGCAATAAAGTGCTCAGCGCCAGACAAAATAAGCAGTTAAACTCGTTACTGTTTACCAGTGGTTTGTACGATGCTGCGGGAGATTTTGGCTACCGTGTTGGTATGCCGGGTAAATCAGGGGTATCGGGTACTATATTAGCTGTGTTACCGAATCAATTTACTGTGGCTGTTTGGGCGCCAAGGCTTAATTCGTATGGTAACTCAGTAGCTGGGATAGCCGCTCTTGAGCGTTTATCCCAGAAACTGGATATTTCGATTTTCTAAAAGCGGTTACTGATCCCAGTAAACTTGCTCTAAACAATCTTCACGTTCAGGTAAACCACGCGATAAACGTGGAGAGTGCTGAACAAGTACTTCATAACTTGCACGGTTAGCGTATTTACTAATTTGTGCAAGTGATGAGTAAGTCATTGCAGGTTGCTGATGCTTCGCTGAGTTTGCCACATTAAGTTTGTGGTAAACGTTTGCTGATAAGTCATGTAATACCGCAGCAAGAGCGCAATCGCCTGCACCATTGGTGTTTTTAATGCTGTCTGGGCCACCCATAAATGGTGCTGTGTGGCTATAAGCACGAATAGGGTTTTGGCAATCGTCTTTACGCATTGCGCGCGAAAATTCATAGCGGTTAAAGTCAGCAATCGCACCCGGTAATAGTGGATATTCAGTTTCACGCTTGAATGAATCGTCTACATAACCTGCCATAAATAAGCCTTTTTCGCCGGCAGTGCAAATAACTAAGTCTGTCCAGTCTAGCGCTTTGTCGGCAGCCAGAAGTGGGTCTTCAAAGCCAGTAATAGCAAGCCCTTCTTCTTCGTTCATCGCAAGAATATCAACATGTTCTTTAACGAAATCAGCCCACCAGGTAGGGTCTTGTTCAATTAAGAACTTAGTTCCAAGGGTTAAAACCACAGGTACGCCTGCATCATTGGCATATTTTACTGCCTGCATGGTGGCTTCTGTCATGGTTTCATCACCTTGCGTACGCATTAGGTATGCGCTGATCACCAGTGCTGAAGAGTTCTCAATAAGTTCTTGATCGATAGATTCAGGGCGAAGATGATTCATAAGTCCAGCGCTGATCGCAAAGGTACGTTCACCTGTTTCGTCAATCAAGGTAAAGCAGCGACCAATTGGGCCGTCTACAGGCTGAAGATAATCAAGATCAACACGGCTAGAGGTATTACATAAAAAGCGGTATGCATAGCTACCAATTTTTATGTTTTCACTCATGACCCCTAATAACACTGAACGGTCGTCAGCTAGTGTTGAGTAGTTGTGCATGGTGTTACCTACTGTACCGCCGGCAAACTCATAGTCGATCATGTTGTCGAGTTTCAGTCTGTCGTATAACGCATTGGTAATATCGCTATCGATTACTTGCGACATGCCACGGCGCAATTGAAATTCATCTAGGAAAGCTTGATCAACTTTCGCTTCAATATCCACCACAATTTGGTCGATACCCGTAATATAACTACGTTGTAGTCGTTCGGTTGAGTTAAGTTGATTCGTCAGTGGATCTTTGGCTTCCACCGGAAAATAATGTTTATGCCTGCGGCGTCCAGGAAATTTCATTTGCTACCCGTGTTGTAAGCTAAATAAAAAAAGCGCGAGATTATAGCGCAATATGAGGCTGTTGAGCCATGAAAAAGCCACTAAATTTTGCGTTAATTTTTAAGTGTAGCAGTATTTATTGCCGACATTTTTCACTAACTAGGTATAATTACTCACAGTTTTACAAGATTTGTGTGATATATGAGCGAACAATTTAGCGACCAGTATTGGATGGAAAAAGCATTGAGCTTTGCCAATGAAGCGGCAGCGATTAATGAAATTCCGGTGGGTGCTGTGCTCGTAAAAGACAATCAACTAATAGCTTTTGGCTATAACCGCTCAATTACCGATAACGACCCATCCGCTCACGCAGAAATGATGGCAATCCGCGAAGCAGGCAAAGTACTTAATAACTATCGCCTAATAGATTGCACCTTGTATGTAACCCTCGAGCCGTGTTCGATGTGTGCAGGACTATTGGTTCATAGCCGCATCAAGCGACTCGTATACGGTGCTAAAGATGCCAAGACGGGCTCTGCGGGTTCTATTATGAATCTATTACAAGAACCAAGGCTTAATCATCAAGTTGAAGTAACCGGTGAAGTTATGAGTGAGCAGTGTGGGGCGGTGATATCTAAGTTTTTTAAGCGTCGTAGAGAAGAGAAAAAGGCGGCTAAGCTGGCAGCTCGCAACGCCTAGTTATACAACCGGCGTTGCAGGAACTTGAGCTTCCATTAACTGCATCGCAAATAAGCGGCGACGCCAAATAACTTTTTTGTGTGTATTACGCAGCATGATACGACGGCGTGTCGCTGTTGAGTAAATAACATTACGCTTGAACTTATGTGTCTTGCGTCTTCTTTTTAACATGTGTGCTCCTTAAGTGAGAGAAAAGCATTATATACCCAAGCCACCTCAAGATGCGAGTTTCAGTTGGAATTAAAAGCGATTTAGGCAAGGCATTGATTGCAAGTAATAGTGGTTCTATTGTTAAAATCAATAACGCAGTATAAATCGCTTTTAAACCAACCCTTTGGGCGTTTCACAGGCACTTACTCTCATCGTTGTTACTTCTTAAAAGGGAATGCCATTCTTGCAAAGTAACGCCTTGATATTAAGTGCCTGTGAAACGCTGAATTCTGCATCTTGAGGTGGCTTGGGTATAATGATTCTGTACTCGAAAAACCAAGGGGAAAGTGCCAATTGCTTATTCAATCAGCACTTTTTAAGAGACACTAGCTAATAAGAGTCATTAACTAATTTTCGTCAGCCATTCATTTAACCATGGCTCAGTAACAGGCCAAGGCTCAAAATCTTCGCAGGCATCAATTTCTAAACGATGACCGACAGGTTTTGCCTGTAAATCGCGAAATAGCTCATCAAAGCTGCGACCTGCACCACAAAACGTATCGCCATAACTGCGGTCGCCCATAGCAATAATGCCGTATTGCTTACCTGTTAACATAGGGAATTGATCGTTTAATTGGCTATATAAAGCAACTAAGTTATCAGGAATATCACCCTGACCCGTTGTTGATGTGATCACCAAAATATGTGACGCAGCCAGCATGTCATCAACCGTGCCATTTTCAACTAATTGCGCTTGATGCTCTGACTTTTCAATAACTTCAATAACTTGTTCGCTTAAACGCTCAGCACCGCCGTAGACACTGCCGACAAAAATACTAATGGTTGCCATAATAATCCTTTTCTTCTGTTGGCCAGCCAAGTTGCTGGCAAATAGTTAACATTGCATCGCCTAATGGCGCTCTAATTGTTATTGGTTGCTTGCTATAAGGGTGCACAAACTTTAATTCAGAGGCAAATAACATTAAACGACGAAGCTGAAAATGCTCTCTAAAAAATTGATTATGCTGATTATCACCATGATTTACATCACCAATAATAGGCAATGATAAATGTTTTAAATGACGACGAATTTGATGTTTGCGGCCAGTTTTTGGAAAACACTCCACCAGCGAGTAACGAACTGTTGGGTACTTACCAATTGGAATAGGTAGGCTTGCTTGGTGCAGGCAATGAAATTGCGTTTGTGCTTCTTGCGGCGCTTTATCTTGATCAGCAAACTTATCGGCAATTTTATCAAGCTCTTCTTTTAAAGGTTTATCTAAGAAGATTGATTCGTTTAAAAAGCCTCTTACTAAAGCCAAGTAACGTTTTTCAATTTGCCCATCAATAAATATCTGGTTCATGTCACGGGCTGCTTCTGAGCTTAACGCAAACAATAATACGCCTGAGGTTGGTCTATCTAAACGATGTACAGGAAACACGTGTTGACCAATTTGGTCACGCAGCATTTGCATTGCAAATTGGGTTTCGTGTTTATCTAAGAACGAACGGTGAACCAATAAACCTGACGGTTTATCAATCGCGATGTAATTTTCATCGCGGTACAGAATCGTTAACTCGTCAAATTGTGGCTTAACAATCTCTTGCATGTTAGTTATCACTTAAAAGTTGATCGAGTTTTTGTAAAACGGTAATCACATCATTTCCGCCACTGTGTTGTGCCAGCATCATTTCAGCCATAGGCGCAATTGCAAAATTACGGGGTAAAGGCTGAGCATGTGCTACGAGGGCGTGCATTTTTTCAAGAAAAACAAATTGCAGCCATTGCTCAAAAGCCATAGTGTCGTGGCAAAACGGTACACTAGAATTGAGTGCACTTGGGTCAATCGGTGTTGTTTGCCATAGTGAATGGCGTTGTAATGTGGATTCTAATTCGCGCAGCAGCGCCAAAGTCTGTTGATGCATTGTAAAACTCTTAATACCTTTTTACTTAGGGAAGGTAAACAGACCCTAGTATACCCTGTTCCAAGGCGCCATGGTATGGCGTATAATTCGCGGCTGATATAGATTAATAACGGTAATTGAGATTTTATGACTGAGCAGATCGCCACACTAGGGCAACTTCTGGATGCAGCAGGTACCACTTGGCGTGCCTTCGATATTGGCAGACACATCACGAAATTAGACAAAAAACAATTTCTTGCCATTGAAGAAACAAAAATCCCTTACCCATACCCGCTTGCTGGTCATGCTTGGCTTGCTATTCAATTTTGGGATGTAAAAGCGTCTAAAGAACCTTATGTATGGTTTTTAAAATTCCCACTTGATGAGCAAAGCCGTCTTGTTAGCGCAAGCCGCGACCATTTCGCTAATATGGTTATTGAAGCACTTGGTACAGAAATTACCGGCGAAAATGCCGAAGGCAAACTTGATAACAACCCGTATGTATTTACGCCAAACGCTAACAAGCTAGCAGCATTTAATGCGCAGGTTAAATGTTTACTTAAGCAAAGTGCTTCACAGTATTACGAATATGCTCAGCTGTATTTTTCAGGCAAACTGGGTTTTGATAATTGGCAAAGTGTTGCAGTACAAGGTATTGCTGACTTTGCGATGCGTTTAGATAACGACACCAATTTAGCAAATCTACAAGCCGCTTGGGGGCAATTACCAGTCGAAGTATTACAGCCGCTGAGTGCAATGCTTGAGCATGTGGCAATCGAACCCGTATTTGCAGAGCAATTGTTAGCCTATGGTTTAAATGCGATAGAGCAAAAAGACGACATCGCCCTTGTTGCAGCTCTTAGAAGCTTATCAAAAACACCAGCGCAAGGTTTAACTGCGCAACTGGTTGATGCTGTATTGCGCTCTGATATGAACACCCAGTCGGATGTACTATTAACGATTGCAGGGCGTTGTTTTAGCACCCTTGAAGACCCAGAACGCTTACATGTGTTTATGGATTGCTGTGCGCACCATACTGAGATTGAACAACTGTTTGTGAGTATTTTCACCGATTTAGTTGCAATTCCTAGTATTCGCCCTCACCTACTAGGTTTATTAAGAAAAGAAAATCGAAGCGAAACACTCGCTCGCGCAATTGGAAGGTTATTCTCGTAAATGGCAGGCTTGTGGACACTCATCATCATTGGCAGCATCATCTACTTTTTTTGGTTAAACAGAAAAGTAGCCGAAGCAGCTAACCTTCATGCACAAAGACAAATTGAGCAATTGAATGTGCAATTGATGAGTGTTGCTTGCAATAAACGCAGAGTGGGTATTTTAAAAAGCGGTAAACCTGGTATTAAAAGCGAGTTTATTTTTGAGTTTTCAAGTGATGGGCAAAGCGTGTATCAAGGCGTTTTGATCATGGAAAATGAATTACTTAAAAGCGTAGTAATACCGCCGCACAAAATTTAAGTTGCGAGTTGCGAGTTGCGAGTTGCGAGTTGCGAGTTGCGAGTTGCGAGTTGCGAGTTGCGAGTTGCGAGTTTTACAAAGTAATTGTTGGTGCGAGAAGTACAACCCCCAGAAAGAACTAAGGCGTAGCTATTAGCCACGCCCCAATCTTGCTACTTCCATGATTAAGTATCCGTACTTATGCCGAAGCTGCCTTTTTATCTATCCCCTGAACGGGTATACATCCGATACACCCACCATGCTACATCTTGTAACATTTAACACATCCTAGTGCCGTCCTCTTGCCATCAATGGCTATCCACTTCGTTTTCCAAACGCTCCTTTAGCTTCCTGCTAAATCATCCTTTGGTCAGTCCTTTTCAATCGCTCCGCGATCGTACTGCATCCTGGCAGTGTCCTTGTTCTTCCTTGCTTCCCTAGCACTTGTCCCTTTGCTTCCTGCTAAGCATCTTGCTTTGTTGCCATAATCCTAATCCTTGGCATCAGTTCAATCATTGAACCTGTGTCTTCTTGACATGATTAAGTTTAGAGAAAAGAGGAAATCTTGATAGGCATAAAAATGAATTTTTTCTTAGTCACAAAAATGCAAAAAATAATAAATCGTTTAAAATCATTAGAATAAGCTTTTTTGGGTACAGATTTAAAGGCATTAAACTGACAAAGCGCACAGCAATGTGAGACTTATCTCACATTGCTATTTCCAAAACGTCCTTTCGTCAATTTACTGCTTTAAACATTAAGTCTCCTTCGACTTGGTTAAAGCTTAGGGCTTTGAATACCTCAAACCCTTCAGAACTAAAGAATTCGCGCTGCTCAGGGCGAGTAACAAATACTGCTAAACCACTTGTTTGACTGCTTGACTCAACTAAATCATCAAGACCTCGTAGCAGATATCTGCCGAAACCTTGCCCCTGAAAATGTGGATCAACGGCAATGAAGGCTAAAAACAAATAATGGCCCTTGCTCGAAAGCGCTTCACGGATAGTTCGCTCTTTTTCTATAAGCTGATTAGTCTGCAAATAACCCGCACTGAGCATTAATTTTAAGCGCCAATGCCAATATCGTTCAGCTTGTAGTTCACTTGCAGAATCAAATACACAGGCAATCGCTTTTAATCTACTTTGCGAGTAAAGGCCTATTAATGGCTGTTTTTCTTGCCAGAAACTTGCTAGCTCTTCACGTACCAAAGCACGTAATTTAGTTTCATATTTACTTGGGTTATCTTGTTGAAACCCTAGTACATTCTGAAGAACAGGGTCGTCATGATAGGCTTGATAAATAAGGCTTGCGGCAGTGCTGATGTCTTCAGCACTAAGGTATTGCACACTTAAGGTTTCGGGTTCAGCAACTGTCAAAATACTCATCCTTTTATTTGTTTTATTATTTTCGTACTAGACTATAAGGTATATACCTAACAGCGATTAAAGACAAATTCAGCGTAAGTTAAACTGCGGTTCATCATCATTAAGTTCAAGCAGTAATAAATATCGCCATACACAAGGAGCAGAACTATGGATACGACAAAACATGACATTTCGACCTTATTTGCACAACTTGGTTTACCAAGCAAAGAAAGTGAAATAGATGCTTTCATAGCATCGCATCAACTGTCAGATACCACCCTCTTACAGGATGCTCCATTCTGGGATGAATCTCAGCAGCATTTTTTAGCTGAATCGCTAGCTGAAGATGGGGCTTGGAGTGAGGTGATTGATGAATTAGACGCGCGACTGCGTCAATAAAAACATGAATGCTTATTTGTGGCCTAAATTGCATCTGCTTTTCGGCCACAAATAAGGAAAGTAATTTCACAACACCTCTATTATTGCTACCATACACGCGCATCGCAGCCATACACTGTGATGTTTTTTATGCTTGCTCGTTTATTTCATTATGTAATTTTACGAGTTGGTATTAGTCTTTATTAAAGAGTTTATACAAAAATGAATGCCGTTGTATTTGATGCAATTAAAACCCTTCTTGACGAAGGTAAAACCCCAACAGTTGCCTTAACTAAAAGTAAGCTAACACAACCTATGCCGATGCCTGTGATCATCGCCGCGGTTAGCCAATATAAAAACAATCCGGATTCAATTAATAACTTCATCAATAACCCGTCAAATGAACAACTGAGTACACCAAAAGAAAGTCAATTGGACCGTATTGAAGCTAAATTAGACAGGTTATTAGCACTGCTTGAGAAAAAATAATGTTTGTTGTCGATCTGACTTTTGATTGCTACCAAGATACTACCCTAGAGCTTGCTGAGCAGGCAATAAACCGCCTAGTTAATGCACTTCGTTTTAACGGCCAAATCATTGGTGATGAATTTCCAACGGTTTTAAAAGATGGATTTTTCATTACCCGTGTGATGTGCCCGACCGAAGATGCGATGCATCCGCTCAATCATAGTCCGTTTGTAAAGCACAGTATTGAGCAATTACACACCGCGGGCTTACTTGCACCAAAAGTTAAAGTGGTCGGCCAAGATATTCACTCAAATGGCGCTGACATGTGTCATGATCCGTCGTGCTATATTTTATACACTACGTATGTGCATACCTGTAGCCCGCTCTATTGTGGTGATGACTTTTTACCTGTGCCGTTATTTCGCATTCCGGCCATTGCCAATGGCGATTATAAAACACTAATAAAATGGCAAGAAGACTGGCAAGCGTGCGATCAAATTCAGATCAATGGTGCAACCCGTTGTGAATTTCCTGCGCTTGAAGAGCTAACTAGCATCAATAGTGACTTATATCGCCGTGGTCGCGATATCACTAAGCGTATTAGCTTTCTAACCAAGAAGCCGGTTTATTACTATTTATACCGTGTTGGTGGCGTTGATAAAGAGTCAGAGCTTAAACGTCGCTGCCCAAGTTGCGATGGCGAGTGGAAATTACCTGAACCATGGTTTGGCTTATTTGATTTTCGTTGTGAGCCTTGTGGGATTGTTTCGAATATCTCGTGGGACTTTCAATAACCAAATATAGGCAATAACCAGATACCCGAAAGGGGCAATAACCAGATACCCGAAAGGGGCAATCGCCCCTTTTTACTTATTAAGTTTATACCGTTACTTTGTCTAAAAACTCACTGATGCTATTTGCTAATACATGATGCGGTTTTTTACCCACGTACTCTAAGCAAACCTCACCGCTTTCGACTAATACAGTAATAAGCAGATCATCTTGCTCTGTTAGGCCTATAAACACGGTTTCTGGCTGCTTTAACTTACGCTTCATCAGTACGTGACCCGTAATATTTTGCTGTAAGCGGCTAAAATCATCTTCATTCCATGCTTGTAGCAATTCAATGTGATGATCATCAACATTCATTAACAAGTTACCCGCATAAAGATGACCAAATAAGGGGGTTAAGTCTTCAGGAAAAGATAACTCGAGCGCCTTGGCTAGGTCATCTAAACTGCCGGCAGGTTGTTGTGGGACTGGACGCCACTGAATAAGCCCCTGCTCATCAACTTCGCCCTGCTCACAGGGACTTGGCCATGCTGTATCATGTTCAATAACAGGAAGTTTTCCTGTGCGTTCTAGGCATTTTTCACTAAATGCTTGATGTAACTTATCTAGTTTTATAGAAACAGACATACTGCGAAACTCATTGGCTTTAGGTATAATGCCAACATTGTAACTACAAAAGTGTAAAGATGACAGATTACAGCAACTCACCCGAACTAAAAGACAGTGTTCTTGGTAAAAGCACAGAATATGTTGATACCTATACGCCAAGTTTGTTGTTTCCTATTGCCCGCAAACTAAACCGTGATGCTTTAGGTGTTAGCGAAAATAACTTACCGTTTAAAGGCCAAGATATTTGGACTGGCTATGAATTATCGTGGCTAAATAGCAAGGGTAAGCCAATGGTCGCTGTGGCTACTTTTGTATTTCCTTGCCAAAGCAGTCACATCATTGAGTCTAAGTCATTCAAGTTGTATCTGAATAGCTTTAATCAGACACGCTTTGAGACGCTAGAAGACGTACATCAAGCGCTTAGCAAAGACTTATCAGATGCGGTAAATGCACAGGTGTTAGTTACATTATACCAAGCAGACGATTTCAACTGTTTACCTTTTACAGCGTTACCGGGTGAGTGTATTGATGATCTTGATATCGAAATCACCAGCTATGATATTGATGCCAGCTCACTTCGCCATAATGGTGATGAGGTTGTCTCAGAAACCTTACACAGCCATTTACTAAAATCGAACTGTTTGATCACTTCACAGCCTGATTGGGCGAGTGTGATTATTCGTTATAAAGGCCAAGCTATTTGCCATGAAGCCTTATTAAAATATTTAATTTCGTTTCGTACTCATAACGAATTTCATGAGCAATGTGTAGAGCGTATCTACTGCGATTTAATGCAGCAGTTAAACCTCGAAGAGTTAGAAGTATATGCGCGTTACACACGCCGTGGCGGTTTAGATATCAACCCTTATCGCTCAACTAATCAAGATGAAACTCCCTTCAAGGTGAAAATTAATCGCCAATAACGTTGGTGACAATAAAAAACCGAGTTCAACTCGGTTTATTATTGTCTGAAGATTCATTACTCGTCTTTAAAAATCCCCACATACGTTGGTGATGTATTTGATTTACTCGCACGATACATACCAGCGGTGTTAAACGGCAAGCTGATGTTCCCTTTAGCATCAATGATGATCACACCGCCTGTGCCACCTATAGGCATTAATACATCGTGGATCACTTCGTTACCCGCTTCAACAATGGTTTTACCTTGGTATTTTACGCGAGCACAAATATCAGCTGCCACATTGTAGCGAATAAAATACTCACCATGCCCTGTCGCAGATACTGCACATGATTCATTTTCAGCAAACGTACCTGCACCAATCACGGGTGAATCGCCCACACGGCCAAAGCGTTTTGCAGTCATACCACCTGTTGAAGTACCTGCAGCAATATTGCCGTTTTTATCAAGTGCAACTGCACCAACGGTGCCCATTTTGTAATTAACAGGCAGGGCTTTATGTGCTGCTTGGTAGTCTTTGCTAGTTACTTTTTGTTTATCGAGTTTTTCTTTGGCTTTTAATAATGCCTTGTAGCGATGATCTGTATCGAATAGATTGTTTTCAACCAGCGGCATACCTTGGGTTTTTGCAAACTCTTCGGCACCTTGACCGCTGAGCATGACATGCACTGATTTTTCCATCACTAGGCGTGCCAGATTAATAGGGTTTTCAATATGTTTAACCCCTGCAACAGCACCTGCTTGACGTGTACGGCCATCCATAATTGATGCGTCAAGCTCATGAGCACCATCATAAGTATACACAGCACCGCGACCTGCGTTGAAATACGGTGAGTTCTCAAGCACATTAATTGCCGCAGTGATGGCATCTAAGCTCTCGCCGCCCTTTTCGAGTACCGCATAGCCGGTTTCAACGGCTTCTTTTAGTTTTTCACGATAGGCTTTTTCTTGTTCTGGTGTGAAGCGACTCTTTTCTATGGTGCCTGCACCACCATGAATAGCGATAGCAAAAGGTTGATCACTACTGTGGCTTAGGGTACTAAATGATAATGCGCTAAGCGCAATAGCTGAGGTAAGTAATGTTTTTAGCATAAGGGCACTTATATTTATTTTAGTTTGTAAGCCCAATGTGAATAATTCAGCGCTGTATTTCAAGCTTTAACCGATGAAAGAAACAAAAAAAGCGCCTAATGGCGCTTTTTTCAGCAGTTTAAAATTAAGCTTGCGCTGCTTTTAAACGTGCTAAACGAGCTACTTGGTGAGTAGACGTTAAGAAAGAGTAGATAGGTGCTAGGTAGCCACGTTTACGAAGTTCTAAGAACTCTTCATCGCTTAGTGAGTTAAGTTTTTTCTCATCAACAAGGTAGATACCGTTGATGTCTTTTTTCTCACCTTTAATTTCTACTGTTAGCGTTTGCGCTACTAATAATTCTTTGTCTGCTAAGAATTTAGTAAATGCTTCTGTTACTTGCGAAAACTCAATGTAAGAAACAAGTGCTTCTTTACGACGCTTAAGATAATCGGTCTCTTCACCGTTTTCGAAAAGTGCGTTACCCGCTTCTTCACTTACTAATGGGCTTGCTTCGTCAATTACGATACCAAATTGATCAGCTTCTGGGTGCTTAACAAGACCAAGTGGATAACGAGTCATTGCCATTGGAGCAAATGCCGCAGTCCATTTGCCATCTTGGATGAAAAGGTTTTCGCCTGGCTCTAGACCAAATAACGCAACTGCTTGGAATTGACCTGATTCGTTGTTTTTAACAAATGCCATTGGGAATTCATTTGCGATGCGTGCAAATTCGTGTGCAACCACAGGTACTAAGTGCTGAGTTTTCATAAACTCGATATTGATGCCATTTTGGATTTTAGTGTTGGCATGTTTTTCGTTATGTAAAGGCTGTACTTGTTGCTCCGCCATGATACTGCTCCATTAATTTTATAATATGTTTTTGCTGTTAGTGCCCAAAGCCTATAGGTTTTGGCAACAAAAAGGAAGTGAAAATTTTGTGGCAGTTTGTACATTATAGATTAACAAAACTACCCACCTTACCAATCAATCCCAAATGATGAAAAAACAAACTATAAACAAGTAAATATTATCACGCATAAGCCACTATTTTTGTTAGTATATTCAACAATTATGGAAATAATGAGGCAAACAATGGAAGGCTATCATTTAAATAAAGACTATAAAATAAGCAGCGTTTTCATTGCTGAAATTAATGAAACTGTCATTATTATTGATGACTTTTTACACAGCCTTGAGCCTATTTATCAATTTGCTACAGAAACAGCTTATTTCCAGCCTTTCGGTAGTGATGGAACGCTCTACCCCGGCAAGCGTGATGAAATGCCAGCGCCTTACTATCGTGCTTTTGAGCAGTTAATTAATGAGCTTTTAGAGCAAGGGATAATTACAAGCGGTGAAAATAATTTATATCTTCACCGCTGCAAGCTTTCATTAGTTACACAAAATGCGGACGAACTAAATACCTTACAGCGTATGCCACATATTGACTCGACGGACGATAAAACATTTGCAGCAGTGCATTATTTATCTGCTAAAGAATGGGGTGGTACGGGCATTTACAAATACCGCCCTGACAACATCATTAAAGTGACAGCTGATAATCAAAATAGCGTACATAAAATGATTGCTGATACTAAAAAGCACAGCGCAACTCATCAGGGCTATTTAAATGAAACAACAGAGCTCTTTGAAAAAGTGGTGAATATTGAAGCAAAGGTAAATAGGTTAGTAATTTATAAGAGCAACCTACTGCATAGCGCAGCTCTTTTTAATAACAAAAAGTACAACAATGATATTAACAACAGCCGTTTATCTATCTCCTCATTTTTTAGAATTAACTGAACTGGCTAATGGTTTTTAGCCAGCTCAGTTAATGAAAACTAGTTTTTCTGTAAGCCAAATTTCTTTATTTTATCTAGCAGCTCTCTGTGCTTAGGTAGCTCATTTAATAACTGCTTGACGCGCTGCTGTTTAAATTCAGCAACGTGTTGATTGTCGTTCTGCTTAGATTGCTGCTTGACTGGTACATAATGCATACCAAACAGTACATATAAGTAGTTTTCTAAGTCGAATAAATCGAACTTACTGGCAAAGTCTTCTCGTACCGGTGTAAAGCGCTGCCAACGTGCTAGGTTATTTTTTAGTTTTTCTGATAGCTGGTCGGTTTTCTTGTTATCACGCCAAAAGGCCGAATCTGTTCTATCCGAAATACAGTAATGCATCTTTATAAAATCAAAGGTTTGCTGCCATACATAATTCACGTGCTGATTGTAATCATCAGCAACTAATTTAATGTCATCGCGGCTGCGCGGAAAACGTTTAGCTAATAACCCTGCAGAAAAGTCCGCAATTAAAATAGCTGTGGCTTCGAGTGGCTCAACAAAGCCTTGCGATAACCCTATAGCAACACAGTTTTTGTGCCACATTTTTTCTCTGTGCCCTACTTTCATCGGGATTTTTCTTGGCGTTAAATGCTCAAATTTATTACCTAAGTAACGATGTAATTTTTCGTGAGCTTGCTCATCGCTCATATACTTAGATGAATAAACAAACCCCACTCCTCTTCGCTCTGTAAGCGCAATATCCCAGATCCAGCCAGCTTGGTGTGCTGTGGCGATAGTATAAGGCGGTATTTCATCATCACTTTGTGTAGGCACTTGCAAGGTGATTGCGGTGTCGGTTAATAAGCTATCTGATTTATCGACAAAACCGATCCCTAGTTTTTGCCCGATAAAGGCAGCCGAAAAACCAGAACAATCAATAATAAAGTCAAACTCTAAGGCGTTACCTTCTGAGTCAATTAGATGTGTAATAAAGCCTTGCTGATCACAGGTTATATCTTTAATTTCAGCAAAAAGATGTTTTACGGAAAAATGTTGCGTGGCATGACTTCCTAAGAATGAAGCAAACTTTTTAGCGTCAAAATGATAAGCATAACCGTTGATACCGGCATATTGCGGTGTTGCGATTGTTTTTGGCGCTAGATTAGTTTCACAGCACACATGCTGCTTAGAAACAAATTCAGCGTAGTCATTGCCGTTACCGTCAGCAAGCCACTGCTGCGTTAATTGCTCACCAAAAATATGTGGATGATCAAATAAATGATGGTAAAAGTTAGCACCATGTTTGTGTTTATCTAGCCAATTTACAAACTTGATTGACTGCTTAAAAGTTACATCACATTCATTGATAAAGTCACTTTCACTGATACCAAACTTTTGCAATGAGTTGCGCATCGAAGGAACAGTTCCTTCACCGACACCTATGCTGGCAATATTTGGTGACTCGATTAACGTGATCTCAATGCCACTATGTAAAAGCGCATGCCCCAAATGGTTAGCAGCTAACCAACCTGCTGTTCCGCCACCAACAATTGCGATTTTTTTTATCATTTTTACTCGCTCACTTTTTATACCAATCCGCTTAATTAAATGGTCTATTTTGAGGCAATAAAACCTCGTTGATAACAAGGCAAAAATTTCGTTATTTAGTTGTGCTCGGCAATTGCTCCTGCATTGCTCTACCTTCTGCATCCATGCAGTCGTAAATCAGAAATTTTTAACGCAGGTAGCGACAGGTTTAATCCCTCAAAATGACTAAGTATTATTGCGGATTGGTATCACTCACAAAAAAGCCCAGTACAAGCTGGACTTTCTTAATTTCGTTATCTAAATCAAATTAGAAACGTAGTGATACACCTAGCTTGTAGCGTGCTTCACCTTCAAAGCTCCATGCTGGATAGCCGTTACGAAGCTCTGGAACTACTTCTGCATCAGCAGGAGCAACACCGATTTGTACGCTATCTTCTTCAGTTAAGTTAACAGCTTCAAACGTTACGTCAATGTTATCAGTTACGCTGTAGTTAGCACTGAAATCAAGTGTACCGTATGATTGGTGCTCACGGTTACCATAGAAACCTGGAAGCTCACGGATCATGTACTCTGAACGCCAGTTATAAGCTAAACGTGCTGAGTAAGTATCTGTTTCATAGTAACCCACTAAGTTCACAGTATGCTTAGACGAATCTGAGAATAATGGGATCATATCTGGATAGTTTTCAGCTTCTGATGGTGCATCTACGAATGTGTAGTTTGCTGAGTAACCAAAGCCACTATCAAAGCCATCTTGAATTTGTAGCTCGATACCTTCGATTTGGCCACCACTTGCATTAAGCTTAGTAGATAGCGTCCAGTTATCACCTTGAGTATCTGGGTCTACAACACCGATTTGTTGATTCAAGATTTGGCTTGAAGTAACAAATGATGTGATGTCTTTGAAGAAGTAAGTTGCACTTACCATACCGTCACCATCAAAGTACCACTCGATACCTAAATCAGCTTGAGTTGCTTTGAATGGGTTAAGGCCTACGTTCCCTTTAGTTAGTACTTCGTTATTTGCTGTACCATCAGCGTAACCTGCAAAAGATGATGCAGAGAACATATCTGTGTAGTTGGGACGTGCAATAACTTGTGCTGCAGAGGTACGTAAAATTACATCTTCAGCTAAATCGAAAGCGATATTTATGCTAGGTAATACGTCGTTGTAGCTCGCTTTATCTGTGCTTAGTGAGCTTTCGTACTCACCATTTGCAAAACCGTAGTAATCTGATTCTGCATCTGTAGAGATATAACGTAAGCCGAAGTTACCGCGGATAGATTCTGCAGAGAACTCAGCCATTGCGTAAACTGCGAAGTTTTCTTCTTCGATTGTACCGTAGCCTGAACGGTATACAGCTGAATCGTTATCGAAACTTGCAATTGCAGCACGTGCATCAGTTACCATCTTGTCAAAGTCTGGCTCAGGTAAAGTAAAACCAGCACCTGATGACATAGTACCTGAGTAGTAAGTCTCACCATCACCACTTGGTAATGTATCAACTAAAGTAGTTGAGTAAGTCTCTTGTTTTACTTCATGGTCAGCCCAACGGAAACCTGTTTTGATTGCTGTGATAGCACCAAAATCTACAGGGAAAGAAAGGTCTAACTGTGCGTAAGTTTCTTCATCTGTATTAGGTTGCTTTTTAAGTGCCCAACCAGCTGGAGATAATGGACCTGCAAAGTCTGATGCTTCAAAGTATTTGTTATTGATATCAATTTTGATCACATCGCCCGTTGCATCATAAGTACCTGCGTAATCAGATGGAACACCGATGAAGTTACCGTAGTTTGCAGTTAGGTCTGTACCACCTTCTGATTCAGTTGTACCAAAACGACCTTTTAGAGTGAAGTTTTCACCTTCGTATTTAAGGCTAAAATCAGCTGTATCAGATGTCATGCTTGCAATACGAGCCCAAGTTTGAACCCAACCTGGGTTTGCGCCTTCGCCCGTACGACGGTAGAAAGTACATGTACCTGATGCATTTGTTTGCTCACAAGCTGCTTCTTTGTCGTCAGGGAACATTACAAAGTTTGAGGTATTTGCATTGTTTGCATCTAACTCAAGGCTCATAATGTTTAAACCTAGCTCTAGGTTTTCTGTAGGACGATACTGGAAAGTTGCATTTAATGCTGTTCGCTCACGCTCCTGTTGGAACGTAGTAGGAACAATATCACCCCAACCAATCAGTGATTCGATACCGTTACGTTGGTAGTTTGTTTCAGCCCAAGATACCGAACCTAAAACACCGAATGTTTCCTCGTCATTTTTCCAGCTAAATAAGCCAGAAACTTGAGGGTCTGTTTCTTCAGAGATTGTGCCGTAATCGCCTTTTACACTTAAGAAAGTCGTACCAGCGTCAAGATCAAGAGGCTTACGAGTGTTAACAATAACAGTACCACCTACACCACCTTCTACAACGTCAGCTTGAGAAGATTTATAAACTTGGATTTCACCAACTAATTCAGGTGGTAAAAGTGTGTAGTTGAAACTACGGTCGATTGATTGTTGGTCATACCAACCTGTTGATGCAACAGTTTGACCGTTTAAAAGTGTGCGAGTTAATTGGCTTGAAGCACCACGAATAGACACTTGCTGACCTTGACCGAATTGACGGTTAACTGCAACACCTGAAATACGACCAAGTGCTTCACCTACATCGCCATCAGGAAATTTACCAATGTCTTCTGCAGAAACAGCGTCGACAACGCTGTCAGCAAAGCGCTTAGTATTCATTGAAGCTTCAAGTGAACGGCGAATACCGCGAACTTCAATTACTTCAACATCTTCTTGAACTTTAGTTTCTTCTGCTGCGTATGCAGCGCCAGTGAACCCAGCACTCATTACGAGGCCGATATTAACTGCTAATAAGCTTTTCTTAAAATTTTTAGCTAACACAGGATTCCCCTTGAATCATTTTGTTGGTTTTTTATATCACTTCTGCCCAGTGATGATGACAACGCTGTCATCTAGTAACAAACCATACACTCTAAATTACATTTGTGCTACATCTTTTTGGTTAATTTGTGCAAAAAATTTACAACGAAATAATCAAGTAATTGATATAACTAATATTTAATATTGAGTTTTTAAGAATTGTTACAAATAAACGGCGCAAATATAGCATGAGTGATATTACAGATGAAAAGACCAAAAGGATGAGTTTTTGAAAACAGCTAAAAATAACGTGTAATTTTGTAAGCTTAAGTTGCCACTGTACAACTATTAACCATAACTAAAAGTTATATAAAAACTGTTATCTAACAGTTGATTAGCTTAAGAAACTAGCTTGTTTCTAAAAGCACTCTGTCATGTACAATTTATTTTTAACTTTTTCTGGGCAGAGTAAGCTAAAGGGGTTTGAGAATAACAATCAATAACAATGACAGCGTTGTCATTTTTGATTATATAGGGCCATTTTGTACTTGTCTAACACTTTATGGCGCTATTTTAAGAAAGTGCGTTGATACGAAATGGTTTGTTTAAAGTGAATATTTAACAACAAAAAAGCGAGCCTAAGCTCGCTTTAGATAAGTTGGTTTGATTAGGCGATTAAGGTGCCCAATAAACTTCAATATTGATGTGTGGGTGGTTTAATACTGCACGCAAAGGCATGTCAGCAACTGCACCGCCCTCTTTAGCCTGTTTATATACTGCAAGTTTTTCTTCACCGCTAATTAATAGCTTAACAACTTTAGAATCTGCGATTGCAGATAACGTTAGCGTCATACGCTCAGTGATCTTGCCAGTTACATCACTTTCAATGGCGTTAATTGCACACACTAAATCATCTGTGGCTAAGCCATGTTCAAGGCCTTCGGCGTGTGGGAAAAGTGATGCTGTGTGACCATCAGGACCCATACCTAAAATAGTCACGTCAAAAGGACGCTTTAATGCTTTATAGGCAGCTTCACAATCTGCTACACCATTTTGAGCCGTTAATGCGTCATTTTTCATCGTTACGAAATTAGCTGCAGCGCCATGGTTTTGTAACAGCGTGCTTTTGATAAATGCTTCATTACTTTTTTCATGATCAGCATCAACCCAACGCTCATCAACCATAGCTACATCAATGTTTGCCCAGTCAAGTTCAAGGTTTGATAAATGCTTATAAGCTGGTGCCGGCGATGAGCCACCCGATACCATCAGTACCGCGCGACCATCTTCTTTAATACCAGCAACAAGGCTTTGTTCAAGGCTTGAAGAAAGCTCAGCTGTTAATTCGTCTTTGTTTGCAAAGAATTTTTCAACAATTGTTGCCATCTTAATTACGCCTTATCGCCTGTGTTAAACCATACATGATTGTTTTCTTCTAACAATTCATCAGCATCGTCCGGTCCCCAAGTACCTGCTCGGTATAACGAAGGGGCGCCTTTTTCTTGCCAGCGCTCAATAATTGGATCAATCCATTTCCAAGCTTGGCGCACTTCATCACGGTGAATAAACAGTGATGGATTATTTGCCGCAGCATCTAACATTAAGCGCTTATAAGCATCTGAATGGAAACCATTACTATAAGCCTGAGATAACTCAATGTTCATTGTTACTGGCTCTAACTGCATCTCAAGGTTATCAAGACGCTTAGACATCAATGTTAATTGAATTGTTTCTTCAGGTTGCAGACGAATAACGAGACGGTTTGGCTCAATATTGCCTACGTTGTCTGTATAAACATTGTGTGAAACCTTTTTGTATTCAACAACAATTTCAGCACAACGCTTTTTCATACGCTTACCAGTACGAAGATAGAAAGGCACACCAGCCCAACGCCAATTATCAATATGCGCACGAATAGCAACGAATGTTTCAGTTTTACTAGCACCTTCGTTTAATTCTTCTAAGTAACCAGGGACGATTTTACCGTCTAAGTTACCTGGCACGTACTGACCACGTACGATGTTCGCATCAACATCTTCAGCCACTAACGGACGTAACGACTCAAGCACTTTTAATTTTTCAGTACGGATGCTGTTTGCGTTTAATTTATTTGGTGATTCCATTGCTACTAAGCAAAGTAACTGCAGCAAGTGGTTTTGCACCATATCACGTAATGCACCAGCTTTGTCGTAAAAACCAGCACGACTTTCTAGGCCCACTGTTTCTGATAAGCTGATTTGGATGTTATCGATTGACTTAGCATCCCAAAGATTTTCAAACAGTGAGTTTGAAAAACGCAGTGCCATTAAGTTTTGTACTGTTTCTTTACCTAAGTAATGGTCAATACGGAAAATCTGTTCTTCATTAAAGTATTCAGCAATTTTCGCATTGATTGCTTCTGCTGACTCACCACAGTAACCAATTGGCTTTTCAACCACTACACGTGATGTTTCTGTGATTAACCCTTTTGAAGATAAAATTTCACAGCAGCTACCGTATACTGCAGGTGGTAATGAAAGGTAAAAAACACGAGACTTGTCAGCATCGTGTTCATTTAAAATATCTCTTAGCTTATCCCAGTCATCATCGGCTTCAGTAACGTTTGAAACAACAGGAACTAAGTAAGATGCAAACGCTTTCCAGTCTTTTGCGTTGTATTCGCCTTTACCTAAAAATTCTTGCAAAGCTTTATGAGCCGTCTCGATATATTCTTTGCATTTGTTTTGGTCACGTACCGTAGGAAGGATGCGCGAACCTTGAGGTAAATTACCTTCTTGATAAGCGCGATACATTGCAGGAAGCAATTTGCGTAACGCAAGATCACCACCGCCCCCAAAAATTACGATATCAAATGGATTTAGCATATATCACTCTCTACATTGGCAATGCCGAATAAATTAACTCCATGACTCTCATGAAATTTGGCAATGCTCGTTGTTATCTGGTTGATCTGGCTTTGTTTGATAGTTCCATTAACAAAACCTGTTGAATTTGTTTTGTGAGTAGCTTACTCATTATTCTTGTATTGGCTGAAGTAAATGAGTCTTAGGGGCTCTGTAAATCCTCTCACAAAAATACAGGCCCTAAGAACTCCAGCGCTACCCGTTCAAAGGTATCCGTTTTGCAGCTATTGCTGCGAATCTGTTACTGCTTACGATGCGTTTTATAGTAAGCGATCAGTCCATTCGTTGAACTGTCATGCGGATGACTTACTGTGTCATCAAATAATTCAGCTTCAATTTTAGAAGCAAGTCCTTTACCTAGCTCTACACCCCACTGATCAAAAGAACAGATTTCTAAGATGATGCCTTGGCAGAAAATCTTGTGCTCATAAAGTGCAATTAAGCGACCAACTGTTTTTGCATCAACCTTGTCTAATAACATTGAGGTTGTTGGGCGATTACCCTGATGAATCTTGTGATTCAATAATTCTGCAATTTCTGCTTCAGATTTACCTTTTGCGGTTAAATCAGCAGTTACTTGCTCTGCATCAACACCGGCCATCATTGCTTCGGTTTGTGCAAAGAAGTTTGATAATAAGATATCATGGTGCTTACCAACATTAACTTGCGGCTCAATTGAGGCAATAAAGTCCGCTGGTACAATTACATTACCTTGGTGCAGACATTGGTAAAATGCGTGTTGGCCGTTAATACCAGTCATACCCCAAATAATAGGTACTGTTGTGTAAGACACTGTTTCACCATCAAAAGTAACGTGCTTACCGTTACTTTCCATCTCACCTTGCTGTAAATATGCAGGTAACATGTGTAATGCTTGGTCGTAAGGTAAAATAGCTTGCGCCGTATAACCTAAGAAACTCGTATTCCAAACACTTAAAAGCGCCATTAATAATGGTACGTTGTTTTCAAATTCAGCATTTTTAAAATGCTCATCAATTTCAAACGCACCCTCTAAGATTTCTTCAAATGCTTCAAAGCCTAAATACAAGGCAATTGGTAAGCCTATCGCACTCCATAATGAAAAGCGACCACCTACCCAATCCCACATTGTGAATACGTTTTCATCAGCGATGCCAAAAGCTGCTGTTTTCTCTAAATTTGTACTAACAGCAACAAAGTGCTTAGCAATGTGCTCTTGAGCCTGTGCTGTTTGCAAAAACCATTCAACCGCTGATTTAGCATTAGTCATGGTTTCTGATGTTGTAAACGTTTTAGATGAAATAACAAATAACGTCGTTTCAGCGTCTAAACCTTGTAAAACTGATGCAATCTGAACACCATCAACATTTGATACGTAATGAACATTTAATGTGTCATCAGCGTAGGCTGCAAGCGCCTCAGTTGCCATTTGCGGGCCTAAATTTGAACCGCCTACACCAATTGCAACGACATCTTTCACCGCTTTACCTGTGTAGCCTAACCACTCGCCACTGCGAACCTTGCTAACGAACGCTTTCATTTTAGCAAGCTCAGCGTTTACTGCGTCTGTTACGTTTTCACCATCAACCATTATAGCTGTATTAGCACGGTTACGAAGTGCAGTATGAAGTACAGCACGGTCTTCAGTAATGTTAATTTTTTCACCACTGAACATTTTTTCGCGCCATGCGCTAATGTCACACTCTTTCGCTAAAGAGATTAATTGTTCAAAAACTGTTTTATCAATTTGTTGCTTCGAGTAATCGAATAATACGCCTGGGATCTGAGCTGAGAATTGCTCGAAACGCGTGCTATCTTTGGCAAATAAATCTTTAAGATGAATTTGTTTCATCTTCTTGGCACTTTCAGATAGTGCTTGCCAACTAGCTAATTGCGAACGGCTGCTCATATATATAATCCCCTCAAAACTTGCAACAAACTGATTTTTAACTATCTTTTTATTAATGTTGAATAAAGACAGCAATTAAAAACACGATGAAAATTAACACTAAGTTAAAATGACAACGCTGTCAATGCTCTACTTTTACATTTTATAGTCGAGATAATAGCGCAATTTTTCTCTTTTGACACCGGTATCATAAAAATTATCTCAATTATTTTACTGCTAATTTGGTAGAACATTAGATACACTAACTAACTTATATTAAATATTAATGTACCTATTAAGAAAAAGCGCTCTGGTGAACACTTTTCGATATTATTATAATACAAATATAACTAACTATAAAGTAACTGTATGAAAGTAACCATAAATGATGTAGCCAAACTCGCTGGTGTTTCAATGAAAACTGTTTCGCGAGTGATCAATAAAGAGCCATCTGTCAGAAAAAAAACGTACGACATAGTGATGGACGCTGTAAACACGTTGAACTATCAGCCAAACCTTGCAGCTCGTAACCTTGCAGGCACATCGTCTTTTACTGTTGGTCTGGTATATGACAACCCCAATGCATACTATGTTATCGACATGCAAAATGGGGTGCTATCACGCTGCAAAGAAGAAGGCTATGAGTTGGTTATTCATCCATGCAGCTATCTTGATGCGAATATGCAAGAAGACTTTAAAACCATGATCAAGCGCTCGCGTTTGGCAGGCCTTGTATTAACGCCACCTCTTTCAGAGCAAAACAGTATCATAGAAATGCTTGACGAAATGGGCATTCATTATGTGCGTGTGCTTTCTGGTCGTCCTACAGAGGAAGATCAAGACACCTGTATTTATGTAAATGACTACGCGGCAGCGTACGAAATTACTGCTCACCTACTCTCGCTTGGTCATAAAAATATCGGCTTTTTATGCGGCGACAAAGAACATAAGTCAACAACTGAACGCTTAGAGGGTTATCAGGCTGCGCTAAGGGATCACAACATCCCATTGAATGATGATCTGATCTACGAAGGCCAATATTCTTTTGAATCTGGTGTTGAAGGTGCAAAAGCATTGCTTGGTGAGAATAACCCGAAAAACATTACAGCCTTACTTGGCGGAAACGATGAGATGGCTGCGGGTGCGTTATTTGCTTCACGATTAATGGGCATTGAAATTCCACAGCAACTCTCTATCACTGGTTTCGAAGACTCGCCATTCTCGCGTCAAACTTGGCCGAAACTAACAACAGCCCATCAAGCGAATGATGTGATTTCACAGCATGCCGCTCGGTTATTGTTTAGAAAAACCCGTGGTGCACGTAATCAAGATAAAGACATCATCACGACCTTTACCCCTTCATTAGTGGTACGGGAAAGCTCAGGCCCAACCTCAGCTTAATTTATTCAAGTTACAAAAAAGCCGCTATTTAGCGGCTTTTTTGTTTGATGACTGAATTGTTCTGATACCAATCAAAACAATGCTAAACCGCCATTTAAGTTATACACATTTTCAAAACCTAACTGCGACAAATTGTTTGCGGCTTGTTTTGAACGGTTACCACTACGACACACCAAAATGTAGTTATGTGCTTTATTAAGCTGCCCTTGGACTATAGCATTAGCCATACGGCTTAATGGAATGTTGATCACTTTGCTATCTGCAACTGTGAATAACTCAGCTAAATTATTCGCACCATGTTCATAAGGTTCGCGCGTATCGATTAGGTAAGTTGTCTTATCGTCTAACATTGCTTTAGCGTCGGTTGCTGCTAGCTGTTTCATCGGCGCACTTTCAAGTGTTTCAACATATCCACATAAAGAGTGACTCTCTGCATGCTTTTGTTCATCCGCTTGTTGCTTTAACTCAACAAACTGAACATCTGATACTTGCTCATTTAATAGTTTTGCTAATAATGGCGTCGTTGCTTTTTGTGCGTGCCAATCCATTGCAAAGCATTGTTGATAATCATGACCTGAACAAATCACTGTTGAATCTGTGATTGCCATTGCAAGCTGTTTTAGTGATTGTGCCATTTTTGCTGCATCGCCACCGCTAATTGCCGTGTTACCTAAGCCACCTGGTAAGATTAAATCACCACAGAAACAATAGCTTACCTCACCACTTCGCGTATCTGCTAATAAATAGCTAACACTGTCTTCACTGTGACCCGGTGTCGCTATTTTGGTTAAGCGTACACCGCTTAATTCGATAGTTGCTGACCCTTTCGGCCAACCAAGTTCATCTATCTCATTGGTAACATAACGCTCTGCTAGCTCTTTGGTTAGTAAACAACGAGCTGATAAACGCTCTTGGTGATTATGCGTATCAATAATCGCTTGAACAGTTAAGCCTTGTGTAGCGACAATTTTTGCCATGCGCGGGATAAGCTCAATGATAGGATCAATCACCACTGCGTTTTTATCGCAATCAACATACAGCCAACAACATGCCGCCTGATGACGAAGTTGTGTTAAGCCAATCGCACAGACTTCTTGCTGAGGCGATGTGCTATCAGAGACAACTAGGCAGTTAGCTTCTAGAATCGGTTTTAAAGAACGGATTTTTTCACAGGCAAAGTCAATTTCTTGTTGGCTTGCAGCTGGGCCAAACGACATACGAATCGCATTTTCACTTTGCCAATTACTAGCGCCCATTGCATCAAGAACAAAGCTACGATTAGCACCAGAGCTACATGCAGAGCCACCGCTTACTCGGATGCCCGCAGCATCAAATAAGTCCATCACTTCTTTACTGGTTAGTTCATTAACTGCAAAGTTTAATGTAGTAGGCACTGAATGCTCAAAACTATGGTTAAAAGTAATGCTACCAAACGTATCTAAGAGAGCTGCATGTAACTGCTTACGATAATCATGCAACTGCTCAAGAGGCTTAAATGTCTGGTTTTGTTTATCAAGTAATAGTGAGAACAGTTTATTTAAACCAGCAATACCTGGTAAGTTCTCGGTGCCTGAGCGCATTCCGCTTTCTTGGCCGCCACCCGCTATAAATGGTGTGTACGCACTGCCTTTACGAATATACAGCACACCGATACCTTTCGGTGCATATAATTTATGACCAGAGAATGGCGCATAATCTATCGTTGTTTCGCTAAGTGCTAAATTGGTTTTTCCTAATGCTTGAACACAATCTACCATCCAGGCTACATTATTGTTCTCACTGCGAATTACTCGCTCAATGGCGGTTAAATCTTGGAACACACCGGTCTCGTTATTTACTGCCATAGTACAGATCATCAATGCATTAGCAGCATGTTCACGAATAAACTCAAGATCTAAAATACCGTTTTTATCAACTGGAATAGCTAAAACGCGTGCGTTGATATTAAGCACATTATTCCAATGCTTTAAGGTATTTGGCACCGCTTTATGTTCTGTAGCCCCATAAAGTAATACAGGGTTCTCGATTTGGTGATTTTTAGCAGCAATAAGCGTTGAAACAACCGCCGTTTGAATACCTTCGGTCGCACCTGAGGTAAATAAAATATCGCCATCGGTAGCACCTATCACTTCGCGTGCTTTGGTGCGAGTTTGTTCTAATAGGTGTTTAGCTTGAATACCTGTAATGTGAGAGCTCGATGGATTACCAAAGCAAACTTGCATCGTGTGCGAAACAACATCGGCAATGTCAGAAAGTACAGGAGTCGTTGCATTCGCATCTAAATAAATTTGTTGATTAGCATCGTCAGAAAGGAAAAAACTTGCCATGTAAAACGCACCATATTACTAAAAGATATATCTTATAACCTATTTTACAGTTTTCACGGCTAAATTATAATAATCAATTAGTCAGTAAAGTGCGTTTTCTATACTTTTTAAGACTAAGCTAGCGCTCAATCAACTCTTCTTTTTTAGATGACCATGCATTTATAAGTGCTTTTACTAATGAAGCTAGCGGGATTGCGAAGAACACCCCCCAAAATCCCCATAAACCACCAAAAAACAACACTGCAACAATTATAAACACCGGATTTAAGTCAACAGCTTCAGAGAACAGTAAAGGCACTAACACATTGCCATCAAGTGCTTGAATTACACCATAGATGATTAGAATGGTCCAAAACTGCGTTTCTAAACCAAATTGGAACAACGCCACCGCAGCCACTGGAATAGTCACCAGTGCCGCCCCTACAAAGGGTATCAATACAGATAGACCAACCAAAACACCTAACAAGGCCGCGTAACGTAGATCTAAAACGGCAAAGGCGATAAAAGAAGCTGTACCAACAATTAAAATTTCAAATACCTTGCCACGAATATAATTCATTATTTGCTGATTCATTTCTTGCCAAACTTGAATGATTAAGCGGCGCTGCTTAGGTAATAAACGTTCAGCACTTTGTGTAAGTTCTAACTTATCTTTAAGCATAAAGAACACAAGTAGCGGTACTAAAATCAAATAAATCAACCAAGCTGCCACATCTTTTATAGACGTTAATGACACTGATAGTACTAACTGACCAAACTCAATAGCTTTGGTTTCAACACTGGTAACAATTGATTTAACCTGATCTTCAGTGATCAAACTTGGGTAATCCTCAGGAAGATGTAAAAGCAGCGCTTTACCTTTTTCAATCATATAAGGGGTTTCTTGCACGAGGTTACTGGTTTGCTGCCAAAGCACAGGGCCCATGCCGACGATAATGGTGATCATTAAGCCACTAAACACTAACATGACAATAATTGTGGCAGTGAAGCGTTTTAAACCTAGCCTTTCTAAATGCGCTACAGGCCAATCAAGTAAATAAGCAATTACCAGCGCGACTAAAACAGGTACCAGTAAGGAGCCAAAAAAATAGAAAAATGCAAAGGTTGCAATTAACAGCAACAATAAGGTTACTGAGTGGGGATCAGAAAATTTATTTTCGTACCAAGCTTTTACATATTCAAACACAAACGGGCTCCACGGTTAACACACCTAATTCTAGGTCAATTTCAAAATGGTAATGATGTTTTTCTAAAAAGCGCTGCATATCATCACTAGAATGTGCAGCATTAAATGTAAAAGTGACGGGTTGATTAACAGATTGTGCCTTATTTAACCCTAATTTAAACTGAATAAATTGTTGTGGACACTTATAGTCCCTTAAATCAACCATTAACATAGCGAATCAACTGCGTTATTAATATGAATAATAAGTATAAGATGTCAGCATCTTGGAAAAATAATCCTTTATAGTGAGAAGAACTCATTTTTTTCTTAAAACACGCAAAACAATAGTTTATCCTTAATCAATAACTGGTAGTAAAGGAAACACGATGCCTGGCTCGCATAATAAAGCGCAATTGCCTGCGAATCCAACTCTTAAAGAGATTAATTGGTATAAAAAACAAATAAACTGGGGGGAGTTGCCGCCATTTTACCATTTGGTAGCATCGTCAGTGAGTGAATCTGAAGGTATTTTAGATCATGGCTTTGACAATGCGGTAAAAAGATTAATAGATCCCAGAAATTGGAACCTTGAGCTACTAGGAGGCTACGAAACCGAGATGGGTGAAATTGTCTGTGAGCAAAAGCCACGCATCGCATTGCACCAGAGCTTTACCGATCGAGGTTTCGAATTATGGGCCTACCCCTTTGCTAAAGATGTCACTGTTGACCAATACATCAAAGACAATCGATTTATGGAGTTTAGAGTCTGGGATCCGCATTCAATGAGGAACCTGATACGCTTTAATCAACTACACAAATTTATAGCTTTTTATTTTGAACGTGGCGATAAAGCTGATAAAGCCTTAATCTTACACGCACACAAAGTCGTACATAAAATCATAACTTTTTTACAACGGGAGTTGAACGTTGTTAAGCTAGACGGAGTCACAATAAAAGATTTCTATCAATTGTGTGAAAAAGATAGCCGAGCATGCAGCGACGAAATAGACATAGCAAAAGTCATGTTAGGTGAGCAAATCAACAAGGAATAAGATGCGACTAAAATCAGCCTTTATAACATTATGCAGTGCTTTACTAACATTTTCGATACTGCATAGTGAGCCGTTGAAGGCGCAAACTAATTTTAAGCTGCCCGATTTAGGGACCTCGGCTTTACAAGCCTTGCCTATTGAAAAAGAGCAAGCAATAGGCGAAGTAATGATGATGCAAATTCGTGGCTCATCACCCGTCGTCAATGATCCTGTGCTTGATGAATACCTAACGACATTAGGTCGTCGATTAGTTGCTAACGCAAACGATGTGCGTTTTCCCTTTTCATTTTTTTGGATAAACAACCCAGAAATAAATGCTTTTGCATTTTACGGGGGTCATGTGGGTGTTCACACAGGCCTCATCGCTCAAGCAGACAACGAAAGTCAGTTTGCCTCAGTGCTCGGCCATGAAATTGCCCACGTAACACAGCGCCATTTAGCGCGTCGTATTCAGCAGCAGCAAGATAACAGCGCACTTACTATTGCAGGTATGATTGCGGGGATATTAGCAACCGTTGTTGCTCCAGATGCTGGGATAGCGATTATTTCAGCAAACCAGACTCAAGCCGCATTTAGTCAACTTACTCATAGCCGTGCAGCTGAACAAGAAGCTGACCGCATCGGCATGCAAACTCTCAACAACGCAGGGTTTGATCCGCGCCAATCAAGCGAGTTTTTAACCAAGCTCGCTGCGCAAATTCGCTATAAATATAAGCCACCTGCATTTTTGCTTACCCACCCACTACCCGAAAGCCGGGTATCAGATGTGCGGTTACGTGCAGAGCAATACCCAAAGAGACATTACTCAGACAGTCTCGACTTCAACTTAGCCAAAAGCAGAGTTATAGCAAGGTATCACCAAAAACCTAAAGCGGCAGAAGATCTTTTCCGTAAGCTGATGCGTGATAATAGCGTACATAACGACACCGCCTTGAAATATGGATTGGGTATTAGTTTATTGGATCAAAAAAAGCTAGATGAAGCAGCCAGCATTCTTAATCCTCTGCTTGAGCAAGATCCAAAGAATTTATTTTATATCGATACCCACACCGACTTATTAATTGCCCAAGGTAAAGCCGATGAAGCGGTTGAGTTTTTAGCTAAGTTAGATATCGACAGACCTAACAATCAGGTTATCGCCCTTAACTACGCTAATGCCGCCATTGAAGCAAAACAATTTGATGTTGCTGAGCGTATTTTAAAGTCTTACTTACTCGCAAAGCCTGATCACAACCTTGCTAAAGAGCTCATTGCTGATGTGTACAAAAAACAAGAAAACATGGCCTCCTACCATGAAGCCCATGCAGATGTACTGGCCCAATATGGCGCTTATCTAAAAGCGGCCGATGAAATTCAAAAAGCGCTCAATTTTGTTGAACCCGAAGAGTTAGTAAAACAGCAGCGCTTAAAAGCCCTACTCACGCAATACCGACAGTTACAAAAAGAGCTTGCGAGACTTTAAGTCTTGCACTGCTTGCCCTAAAATAAGCCAAATTATTAAAATCAGAGACCACGCTATGTCTGTAACTATTTACCACAACCCTCGTTGTTCTAAATCACGTGAAACCCTTGCCCTATTAGAAAGCAATAATGTGCAGCCAAGTGTTGTTGAATACCTAAAAACACCACTTAATGAACAACAAATTGCAACGCTTGTGACACAGCTAGGCTTTACCTCAGCGCGTGAGTTAATGCGCACAAAGGAAGATATCTACAAAGAGCTTGAACTGAAAAACGAGCAAGACGAGAACAAGTTAATTGCTGCGATGGCGGCCAATCCAAAACTAATCGAGCGTCCTATTGTTGAAAACAATGGCAAAGCTGCTCTAGGTCGTCCACCAGAAAACGTATTAAGCGTACTTTAATGGCTATAAACATTGTTGTGCTATACCACTCAAGCCATGGCTCTTTGGAAGCTATGGCACATGAGATAGCCGAGTCAATTGAGCAGCAAGGTGCTACTGCCCTACTACGCACATTTGTGCAGCGTCAGCCGCACGATATTGTGATCAGCAAAGATGATCTAATTAATTGCGATGGTTTGGCATTTGGCACCCCGACACGATTTGGCATGATGGCCTCACAAGCAAAGAGCTTCTGGGAAACCACCAGCGACTTATGGTTAAAAGGTCAATTAATCGACAAACCAGCTTGTGTGTTTTCGTCATCCAGTAGTATGCATGGTGGTAATGAAGCCACCTTATTAAATCTATCGCTGCCATTATTACACCACGGCATGATGTTGCTCGGTGTGCCTTATGAGGTGCCTGAATTACTCGCAACTGAAACTGGTGGAACGCCTTACGGGGCCAGTCATGTTGCTGGTAGCAACAACAGCAATGTATTAAGTAAAGACGAAATTAAAATATGCCAAAGTGTTGGAAAACGTTTGGCGCAAATTGCGAGTAAATTACAATGAGCGTGGAAACTGAATTAAAACAGCCCGTAGCCAAAAAGCCTATCACTAAACGATTTCAACGTTTTGCGTTAATAGGTTATGTTGGCTTATTAGTTTTGATGCCGATTTGGTTGTTTTTAATTGCCCCAAGAGAAGGACATAGCAATGCCTTTATCTTTGTAGTTTATATACTTCCCCTGCTGCTACCACTTAAAGGCATTATTCAAGATAAACCTTATACCTATGCATGGGCCAACTTTATCGTAATGTTCTATTTTATCCATGGTTTTACATTACTGTGGGTGGCACAAGAGCAGCTGATTTGGGTGTTACTTGAGTTAATCTTTGCTAGTTTGATGTTTATAGGCTGTACCTACTATGCACGCCACCGTGGACAAGAGCTTGGTCTTAAGATACGTAAATTAAAAGAAGAGCTGGCTGAAGAAAAAGCCGCTCACGAGCACGATAAATAATACCGATTCTTTTATCTAAAGATGAAACAAAAAGCGGCAACTAAGGTTGCCGTTTTTTTATGTCATATTTGCTAATCGTTAACTAATCACACTAACTCAGCTAAGGTGGCTAAAGCGACGATACTTGCCAGACCAACTTGCCCGATTAAGCTAAGTAACGAGAACATTCTTAATAAGAAAAGTCCCCATGGATGGCGTATATGCGGGTAAAGTGCGCATCGCTTCAAACTGGTAGCAAAGAAAAAGCACAGAATAGAAACCAGCGTAAAGCTAAGTGTTAACTCACTTTTAATGGCAATACTGTCATCAAAGAAGAAAAACAATTGCACAGGAAATAGCAAGGTAACTATGGCGTGCAATAGGTGCACTTTTTTAACGCGGTCAAATTGCCCTTCTGGCGAAAGCTCTTTAATTCCGAAGTCATGTTCAAGAACCTTGACTAAATTATCAGCTTTAATACTCACAGCTAACCGATAACAACTTAAACCATCTTTATTGCGTACTCTGAAGTCAAAACCATTTTTGAGTAACAAAACGAGTAAAGGCGCATTTTCAGCGAACACTGCGTAATGAAGAGCTGTGTTGCCTTTATTGTCTTGAATGGTTTTATCTTGGTGCTCAAGCAGGGTTTCAACAACATTGACATACCCTTTCTCTGTTGCCCACATAAAAGCTGTTTTACCATTCTCATCAGCTAGGGTGCCAGTAGCCCCTTGTTCAATAAAGCGCTTAGCCATGGTTTGTTTGGCGCTTTCATGGCTTAAGTGAGCAAGCAATGCTTGTTCTAAAAGAGACACCGAATCAACATCCGGAGAGATCAACTTAAGTAACGTGAAATAATCCTCACCGTGCGCAACTTTTTCAGCGGCTAACGCAGTTAACTGCTCTAAATCAGCCACAGAGTCAGGGATAAATCCGCTAAAACGTTCTCTAAAGTCTACTTCGGTCCAAAGAGTCAGCACATCTTCTGCAGACATTTTAGCCCCTTGCTCCAAGACATGCTCAATCACCGTAAAGTATCGGCGATTAAATAACTGTTGAATCAATGTAATGGGCGTTTTTACCGCTGATTGGGCAAATGCACTTGCGTATTTTTCTAAACGCTGGCACAACATCAGCACTAAGCTCTCAGGAGTATATTCATTTTCTAAAAAGTGCTGTTTCATCGCATTGATATAGTTCAATGCAGCTTCGTCAAACTCAGAAATATGTTGAAAATAGCACTCTTCGAATGGATCTAGTGGAGTTAACCAAGAAAGATAATAAATAGGCGGAAGGACTGTCGCACAGACACCATCATCTTCATTGGTTGAACGACATGCAGGCCAAGCTTCTAAAGCGTCTAAAATATAAGCCCCGTTTTGCTCAGCTAATCCTTTGATCAGTAACGGGTACTCCTTTGGCCAAATTAGTACATTTTCCATTAAAACAACACAACTCCGCTCACGCATTATTAGGTGACTTATTAAGCTCTACGTTATAGCAAAAACTAACTGACACTGAGCTTAATAATGAAACAAAACAACGAGTATCTAATTCGATACTTCAAGATGAAAAAACTAGCTTGATTCTACCACAGAGGGCAATTGGTGCTAGCGCAAAGTAGGTGATTTTTAAAGAAAATAGAAAAGCAGTGGTACATTGGTAATACTCACTGCTTGGTTGGAGACTGCTACTTACTTGCTAACTCTTGAGTCACTTTATCAATGCCCACTTGGCTGATACGTTGAAGTACTTCTTTTTGCTTAGCACTTAATAAAGAAATACCTTCAGCAACAATATCGTATACCTTCCATTGCTTGTCTTTACCTTGGCGAAGTTTAAAGTGTAAATCAATAGTCGGCGCATTATCATCAATGATCTGAGTTTTTACCGTTGCATATCCGTCATCTATCAACTGTGATGGATCGAACACTACTTTTTGCCCAGTGTATTTCATCAATGCACCCGCATAAGTTACTGTTAAGTAATGCTCTACAGCTGCGATAAAATCGATTGCTTGCTCACGGCGTAACCCTTTTATGTGTTTACCCAACAACTTATATGATACGAACTTGGTATCCATATGGGGCAGCAAACGTTTTTCAACAATACTAGCCATTGCCTCAGTGCTAGCGTCACCTTTGGAGTTTACATTAGCAATATCAACAAATAAGTCTGCTGTGACTGACTCTAACAATTGCTTTGGCGAACGGTCTTCGCTAGCAAACACGCTTGTAGTAAGTAACGTTGCAATTAGCAAAAGTGAGTTAACTAATTTGGTCATCATCGTATTCGCTTGTGATTGAAAATTTCCGCCAATATACCGATATTGAAACCACAAAAAAAGAAACAATACGTCAACGTTTTAATGCCAAATTGGCATCAATCGGTTTTTACCAAGTTTTTCAATGGATTGCTTAAAAAAGCGAGAATATGCACAAGTTCTGTGTGTTTACGCACATTGAAAAAGCAATGTCACCACCCCTATCTACTTGCTCAAAGTCATAGTAAGAATTACCGATATGAAATTAAAACACCCACTAAAAGCACTTGCACTAAGCACAGCATTACTAATAGCACCATCGATTGATGCCGCCCAAAATCATGGCTATGCCATTGATTACATTCAAGGTGAAGGTGATGTGAAAGGGTTAAAACTTGCCTATCAATACCATTTACCAAACGAAAAACTGCCTTTTGAACATGCTCGGGTATACTTCGAATCAAGCTTTAATGTTTGGCAGTATGGCAAAGACAACAGACATCAAACGAATATCGTGTTAGCTGTTTCTCCAGTGATCCAATACCCGGCGTTTAATGTGAAAAACATACCTGTTCATGTGGAGTTTGGTATTGGGGTTTCACTGTTGGATGACACCCATTTTGCAGGCAAAAATGTTAGTACTCACTACCAGTTTGAGGACAGATTAGGATTAGTAGCAGACCTAGGAAACAACACAAGCTTAGCACTCAGGTATTTACACTATTCCAACGCCGGATTTAAAAGCCCTAACCCTGGACTTGATTTTATTTCACTGTCTTATGCCAAACGATTTTAAGTGCTACTATTGTGCTGCATATATTTACAGGATTTCAAGATGGAAACATGGCAAATTATAGGCATTTTTGTTGCAGTATTTGGTGTAGTAATTGGTAACCTTATGTTGCTAAAACATGCTGCGAAAATGGACTTCAAGGTACCTAAAGATGACACTGGTAAAGATAAAAAAAGCCCTGATGAATAATCAGGGCTTTTTTAAAAAGGCTTAGCTTATTTATACTAGCCAATGCGCCATTAAGACAATAACCGGTAATGTCACTAAGGTTCTCAAAATAAAGATGAAGAATAGCTCAATAATATTTACCGGAATTTTACTTCCTAAAAGCAAAGCACCGACTTCAGACATATAAATCAATTGGGTTACACTCATTGCTGCAATAATAAAACGTGTAACGTCACTTTCGATACTACCTGCAGCAAGAATTGATGGAATAAACATATCTGCAAAACCAACCATAATAGTTTGTGCTGCAGCTTCGGCTTCAGGTACTTGAAGAAGCTCTAAAAATGGTACAAATGGTTTACCCATATACTCAAATATCGGCGTGTATTCAGCAATGATCAGAGCAAATGTGCCCACCGCCATAACCACAGGTAATACTGCAAACACCATATCAAATGCGTTGTGCAGACCTTCTTTAACTGTACCAACAAAGCCAGGTGCAGTGCGCGCTTTAGCAAATGCGACATCTAACGAATGCGAAATTAAGGTTTTACCTTCAGGTACCAACTCAGCATCTTTATCGGGCTCGCTACCATCAAAATATAAATCTTTCTTAAAGCGTAATGGTGGTAAACGAGGCACAATCAGTGCTGCCACTAAACCGGCTAAACACACAGTTAAATAAAACGGTGCAAATAAGTGCTCAAGCTTTACTTGACCAATAACAACTAAACAAAAGGTAATTGATACAGCTGAGAAAGTGGTACCAATAATGGCAGCTTCGCGTTGTGTATAGTGTTTATCTTCATACTGACGAGCGGTCATCAAAATACCCACACTACCGTCACCTAACCAAGATGCCACACAGTTGACTGCACTTCGACCTGGCACACCAAAAAGTGGGCGCATCACTTTAGTTAATAAGGTACCCACTAGCTCAAGTAGACCGAAGTTTAATAATAACGGTAATAATAATCCCGCTAAAACAAACACAGAAAACAACACGGGCAATAAGTCGTTTAACACCAATGCACCGGTATTACCGGAAATAATCATTTCTGGCCCTTGTTTTGTATAGGTCAGAATAATAAATACCATCCCCAGTAATCGAACACTCAGCCAAAGCCAACTAACATCAAATAAATGTTTAATTATAAAGTACTTAAGTAATGGCTGTGGTTTAAACAGCTTTATCACTAAAGATAAAATACCGGTGATACAAACAATACTGGTAATCAAACCCAGTGCAAAAGGTGCAATCCATTGTTGCACTGCTTTTGCCATAACAGCAATTGGGATGGTCATTGCTTCACCTATGGGTACCGGCGTCATGAATAAGAAGACACCTATAAGTGAAGGAACGAAAAAGGTGAACAAGGTTCGCATGTCGATGCGATTTGTTGCGTTTAAGTTAGACATATTTTCAACCTGTAGAAACCACAAAAAGAGCGGCTAGGCTCTTTTTGTGGTGGTTTAATTTTTTTAATTATTAAATATTAATTCCACGCTGACGCAGCGCGTTTTCTAATGCTTGTTGTAGGTCATTCATTGTACCAGGCTCTAGCGTAGCACCTTGCGAGTCCATCCAAGTTAAACTTGTACCACCATCATTAGTGCGGCTAACGAGAATTTGGTACTGGCCATCTTCAATTGGTAACTCAGCAACTTCTTCGCCCCAAATTGAATCCCAAACACTTGACTCTGGCTTTTTATAATCAGCAGTGATCAAACCACGCTCTTGGTCAATCTCAACAATTGTGAAAGATAAACGCTCTAAGAAACCAGAAAAACGATCGAATACCATGCTGTATTCTTGCTCAGTTACAAGCGCAGCGTTGCCTTTGTTATCAAAGCCCATTTCAAGAGAAATAATGCCTTGTTGCTTACGCATTTCCACTTCTAACTGACGGTAGCGGTAATCAAACTCAGCAATAATCTGGTTAAGAGCACGCACTTCTAGTTGTTGCTGTAAAAGTGGCGTCAATTGTTGTGAACCGCTTTTATAATCAACAAGTTTTGAGGTTAAAGAAGCTGTACGTTGATGCGACTTCTCTTCAATTGTAAATAAAAAGCGTTGTTGAGATACTTCTTTTTCACTTTCCCAAAACCAACCATCTTCAGGTTTAATAATTGTATACCAGCCTGTTTCGATGCTATTTGTTGCTTTGTCAGCTTTTTCTACAGAAGTGTTTTTCTCTGCTAATACCGCTTTTATAGAGTCCCAAATGAATGTATCTAGATCTTCAATACCATCATTTTTATCAAAATAAACCCGAGCTAATTTATCACCTTCTTCCACCCAAGTTCCTTGCGCGATGGTAATAACCTGTGCTGGCGGACGATAATTTTTTGCTTCAGGGTTGTTGTCGTATTGTGCAACATCCATTTTGTAAGTCGGATCTTGAGTCGGTTGCGCAAGGCCTGCTGGCGCTTTGACCGGTTCATTTGCACGATAATTACGCTTATGGTGTGCTTCATCAGTGAACACACTGCATCCTGTTAAACTTACCATTACGCTTACAGCAAGCGCCTTTGAGATCCAATACTGCACAGATATTTCTCCTTAGCAAACCCTTAATTTTTTAACAAATATATGAGTGGGTAATGCCGATTTGGTTCACTGTAAAATCATTTATAACTTTACATTTATTGTTTTTATGCAAATAACCCGAGCAATTTGGGTTAACGCGTCATGTATATGTTTACTTATCGCCTTGCAAAATTTTAACTATGGTACTTTCTGATGCCCCTAAAAACAAGAAAGAGCACACTTTATTAACGGCTTAATTAATCGCAGCTACCGTTAACGATGTTAATTATGGTAAACTTCGCCGCCGTGCAGTATTAAACTCACGTGAAATCAAGGCTTATTGGCTTATACCCATTGGTATTATTTAATTACTAGGTACTTAAAATTCCATGACTGCTTTTTCAAATCATCAGATAGTGCTCACAGCGATTGGCGAAGACAGGCCCGGTATCGTTAGCGAATTAACTCAGCTAGTGAGTGATTGTCATTGCAATATTATTGACAGTCGCATTGCTATCTTGGGTAATGAATTTACTTTTATTATGTTATTGGCAGGCGATATGTCTGCAATTAGCCGAATCGAGCATACCTTGCCTACAAAAGGAATGGAACTTGGTTTATTAACCATGATGAAACGCACAGCAAGTCATATTGCATGTGAATTTTGTGCCGGTTACACCCTTGAATATACGGGTATCGACACTCCGGGTACATTAAGCAAAGTTACTCGTTTTTTTGCTGACAACAACATCAGCATTTGTTCACTTAAGTCAGAC
>NZ_JAKGAW010000032.1:0-53714 GCF_021532475.1 Pseudoalteromonas sp. APAL1
GGTAAATGCGGTGCAGATAAAAAAGCAGCTAAAGAAGGTAAGTGCGGCGAAGGTAAATGCGGTGCAGACAAAAAAGCAGCTAAAGAAGGTAAGTGCGGCGAAGGTAAATGCGGTGCAGACAAAAAAGCAGCTAAAGAAGGTAAGTGCGGCGAAGGTAAATGTGGCGCAGACAAAAAAGCAGCTAAAGAAGGTAAGTGTGGCGAAGGTAAATGTGGCTCTAACCACTAAGCGCTCATTTAGCTTTTAAAAGGGCCGTAAAGGCCCTTTTTAGTAGGAGGTAGTATGTTAAAAGAATCAGTAGCTGATTTTGGGCAGGTTGGTTTAGGTTTGCGCCGAGAAATGCTTGATGAAATGCTCATTGATGTTCCAAAACCCATTGAGTTTTTAGAAGTTGCACCAGAAAATTGGCTCAAGCTAGGCGGGCGTTTTGGTAAACAATTTAAACAGCTTACCGAACAACATGCCTTTGTATGCCATGGTTTATCGTTATCAATTGGCTCACCTGCAGCACTTGATATTGACTTTGTGCAATCGCTAAAAGCTTTCTTTAAAGAGCATAATATTCGTTTGTTTAGTGAGCACTTAAGCTACTGTTCGGGCGAAGGGCACATGTACGATTTGATGCCTATTCCGTTTACTGAAGATGCAATTAAGCATGTCTCCTCGCGGATCAGACAAGTACAAGATATTCTTGAACAGCCAATTGCTATTGAAAATGTATCTTACTACGGTGCCCCTGGGCAGCAAATGACTGAACTTGAGTTTACTAATGCAGTTTTAGAGGAAGCTGATTGCCAACTATTGCTTGATGTAAACAATATCTATGTAAACTCTATTAATCATGGTTATGATGCTGAGCAATTCTTAGCAGCATTACCAACTAAACGTATCGCTTATGGTCATGTTGCGGGCCATTACACTGAGGCTGAAGATTTACTCGTTGATACCCATGGTGCGCCAGTCATCGATCCTGTTTGGCAATTGCTTGAAAAAGCCTACGCAGTTCATGGAGTTTTTCCTACTTTGTTAGAGCGTGACTTTAATATTCCACCTATGGCTGAGTTATTAGCTGAGCTGAAAACTATTGAAGCCTTGCAGCACGCAGCCAATAAGCAAAACCAAGTAACGGTGAAACACAGTGCATAATCATTTTACGCAAGTACAACAAGCGTTTATGGCGCATATTCGCGACCCTGAGAATAATGCTAAGCCTAGTGATGTTGAAGAGCGTCGCATGGCGATTTACCGAGATTTATTTTTTAATAATGTGGATGGTTTTGTCAGCTCTGCATATCCAGTACTTAAAAGTTTATATTCAGAGCAAGCTTGGCACAGACTCGTTAGGCAATTTTTCAGTCAGCACAACTGTAAATCTCCTTATTTTTTAGATATAGCAGGCGAGTTTTTGGCCTTTCTTGCTAATGACTATGAAATGCAAAGTGATGATCCTGCGTTCATGTTAGAACTGGCGCATTATGAGTGGGTTGAGCTCGATGTGTCGGTTGCGAAGGAGCTGGAAAACGAAACGAACTTATCGGCTCATCAAGTCACCAGTTCTGCATTGTATTTAAGCTCCCTTGCTCGCAATTTGAGTTATCGTTTTCCAGTTCATACCATCAGTGTCGATAACCAGCCGAGTGAGCCCGCAGCTGAGGCAAGCTACTTTGTGGTATATCGGGATGGCGATGACGAAGTGCAGTTTTTATCAACAAATGCGATGACCGCATTACTACTTAATATTATTGAATCTCAGCCAGGTATAAACTTAAATGATGTATGCCAAGTAGTTGCAGAGCATGCTCCTCAATTTAGCCAAGAGCAGCTTTATCAGGGAGCGCTCAATACCTTAAGTGCCATGGTAGAGCGTGGTATCGTAGTTACTAATACATTGGTTTAAAAATCGGCTAAACCCCTTTATTGATGAGGACAGTTCGACTATTATGTCCGCCTTATTTTGTCGTGCTTAAATAAAGGTAGTAACTATGTCGAATGATAAAGACTTTAAAGATCCGTTCAATGCAACTTATTTCATTGCGTTTTTAGCTGTATTCGGTGGCATTGGCTGTCTTAACGCTATTCTGGGTTGGATCACATCTTTATCTTAATCTGCGTAAGCAAATTTAAGACACTAGGCTGCACCATGCAGCCTTTTTTGTTGTAGTTAGGTGATTAATTTCGAAACTTGCTACCGACTTTCCACTAAGGTGATGTTATACTCTCGAGCTTTGTTAGATAAACTTTTTGAGCAGTATAATTATGACTCAAGCAACTTCAACGCTCATCAAACAGAGCATTGCAACGATCGCTGATTACCCTAAGCCGGGCATTATGTTCCGCGATGTAACAACTTTAATGGCTAACGCTGAGGCATTTAAAGCAACGATAGACAGCTTTATTGCGGCATATAAAGACCAAGGTTTTACTAAAATCATTGGTACTGAATCTCGTGGTTTTATTTTTGGTGCGCCACTTTCTTATGCTCTTGGTATTCCATTTATTCCAGTTCGTAAACCAGGCAAACTTCCTCGCGAAGTGATTTCACAAAACTACCAATTAGAATATGGTGAAGATACGCTTGAACTTCATACAGACGCTATCGTTTCTGGTGATAAAGTGTTATTAGTAGACGACTTACTTGCCACAGGTGGCACAATTGAAGCAACAGCAAAATTAGTTGCAAAACTGGGTGGTAATGCAACGGATGCCGCATTCGTTGTATCTTTACCTGAGCTTGGTGGTGAACAACGTGTTGCTGATATGGGCATCAAAATCTTAAAGTTGGTTGAATTCGAAGGCGAATAATTAATGAGTTATCAGGTTCTAGCAAGGAAATGGCGACCACAAACCTTTCACGAGTTAGTGGGGCAGTCTCATGTTAAACAGGCATTGGTTAATGCATTAACACAAAATAGACTCCATCATGCCTATCTCTTTACTGGAACTCGTGGGGTGGGTAAAACAACCATCGCACGAATATTCGCAAAAAGCCTCAACTGCGATAAGGGTATCTCTGCTGAGCCGTGTGGCCAATGTTCAAGCTGTACTGACATTGAAGCTGGCCGCTATATTGATTTGTTAGAAATCGATGCGGCATCACGTACCAAAGTAGAAGATACCCGCGAAATCCTTGATAACGTTCAATACGCGCCAACACGTGGTCGTTACAAGGTATACCTAATCGACGAAGTTCACATGCTGTCAAAGCATAGTTTCAATGCATTACTAAAAACATTGGAAGAGCCACCAGAGCATGTGAAGTTTTTATTAGCGACAACCGATCCGCAAAAACTGCCCGTGACGATTTTATCGCGTTGCTTACAGTTTAATTTAAATGCATTGTCGCAATCAGAAATTCATGATCAGCTTGCCCATGTTCTTAATCAAGAACAGCTAAGTTTTGATGATAAATCGCTGTCAATTTTAGCGAAAGCAGCTGATGGTAGTATGCGTGACGCACTGAGTCTTACAGACCAAGCAATTGCGCAAACCAATGGCAATATTAATCATCAAGCAGTGCAAACTATGCTTGGCTTAATGGATACCCAATATAGCCAAACCATGTTAGCAGCGTTACTATGCCAAGATGGCGATGCATTACTTCAAGAAGTAAAAGCAGTGGTTAGCCGAAACCCTAACTTTGTAGCCTTGCTCGACGATTTAATCGCCCTGACGCACCTTATTCAGCTTGTGCAACTCGTGCCTAGTGCTGCGGCACTTGATGAGACTAACCGTGAATTTATTGAGCAGGTGGCACAAACAACTGATGCACAGCAAATGCAGGTGTATTACCAGTTGCTATTAAATGGTAAAAAGGATTTGCAATGGGCACCCGATGCTAAACTTGGTTTTGAAATGATCATGTTGCGACTGCTCGCATTTCAACCAACGCAATTTGCACAAAACCAAACACCCACGAATACCCAGCAGCAGGTTAAACCAAGTGGTGCCGGAGCACTACGTGATATTTTAAAAAAATCAACGGCGCAACGTGAGCAAGCAGCTTCAGAGCAAGCATCAGTAGCACAAAGTTCAGTGCATACAACTTCTGTGCCTTCAGAGCCTCAGCCAACACAAGTTGAAGCTGAGCCTATTCAAGCAGCCAAAGCAGAAACAGCACATAGCCATGAGCCTGCCCAGCAAGTTGAAGCAACAGCAGTAGAGCAGCCTAATGCTAATCAACAGCCTCAGCAATCCGCTCAGCCAGCTGAAACTGAAGTCAAACCAGCGCCACAACAGCAGAGTAGCTCAGAGCACATTCCAGCAGCTGATTGTTCTTCACCAGAGTACTCTACATCTGACTATTCTTCGCAAGACTATATGGATGAGTACGATGCACAAATGGATTCATCACTTGCTGCGCAATATGATGATGTGATGAATAGCGCTTATGATCAGGGCTTTAGCGCAAATGAAGCACCTGCGCCTCAGCAACAGCAAACTGCACCCGCACAATTGCAACAACAGCAAAGTCAGGCGCAATCGGCCATTGCTCGTATTTTACAAGACCGCAATATCTCAGGTGCTGGTCGCTTAAGTGGTGCGGCAACGCAAACGAATGTTAAAGCAGAACAACAGCCTGAAGCTAAGCCAACATTAGAACCGCCAGCGCAACAAAGCACAGCCACGACCAATACTCAGCCTCAGCAGCAAGCAATGGCTGCTGAAGTAAAAAAGCCCATCCCCCAGCAAACGGGGGAGAGCAGCAATAAAGTAAAAAAAGTCGATTTTCGAGAAAAGCATCAAACAATCACTGAAAACCTAGCGCCTGAATTGCTTGAGCAAATTAACCCGCAAAAAGCGCCAGAGCCAGTAGCTGAAGAAGCCAGTATTCCGGTTCCAGATGATTTTGAAAGCCCGATCAGCAGTATTAAATTTGCACACGAACAAGACGAGTGGGCGTATTTAATAAAGCGTATGGGACTTGGTGGCCGCATGCGCCAATTTGCGCTGCATTCGATCTTTACCAAGCAGAATAATCAGTTACATATTGAAGTTGACTCATCACAGCGCCATTTAGACAGCGCAGTGCTTAGACAAAAGCTCAATGCTGCATTAAGTGAAATTTATGGTCATAATGTAGAGCTTAGTATCGAGTTTGCTGATGGCGTAATTGATTCACCGTATTTGATTCAACAAAAAATTGATGCGGGTCGTCATCAACAAGCGATTGATGTAATAAATAGCGATGAAAATATAGTGCAATTTCAGCAGTTATTTAGCGCTATAATCGATGAAAACAGTATTCAGGCATTGTAATTAGTTGCAATAGCCCTTATCTTCATGCCAATTAAAGTAGTTTAGAAAGAGAGACAGTTATGTTTAAAGGTGGAATGGGTAACATGATGAAGCAAGCGCAGCAAATGCAAGAGCGCATGCAAAAAGCCCAAGAAGAAATCGCAAACCTTGAAGTTGTAGGTGAAGCAGGTGCAGGCCTAGTTAAAGTAACTATGCTTGGTAACCACAATGTACGTCGTGTTGAATTAGATGAAAGCCTAATGGAAGACGACAAAGACATGATCGAAGATTTACTAGCGGCAGCGTGTAACGATGCAGTACGTCGTGTTGCAGAAGAAACACAAGAGCGCATGAGTAAAGTAACTGGCGGTATGCAATTACCACCAGGTATGAAAATGCCATTCTAAGTGATCTTGTATGCAACTATCTCCTAGTTTAACACAACTAATTGAAGCGCTAAGATGCCAGCCGGGCATAGGCCCAAAGTCGGCACAGCGTATCGCTTTTCATTTGCTTGAGCGTGACCGTCAAGGTGGTAAGCAACTTGGCCATGCATTAACCAAAGCAATGGATGAAGTAGGGCATTGTCAATCTTGTCGCACTTTCACAGAGCAAGCTGTGTGCGATATTTGTTCAAGTGTTAAACGCCAAGATAGTGGTTTACTGTGTGTGGTTGAATCACCAACCGACGTACTCGCTATTGAGCAAACTGGTCAATATCAAGGACTTTACTTTGTTTTAATGGGTCACTTGTCGCCAATTGATGGTATAGGACCAAAAGAAATTGGCCTTGATATTCTTGAAAGCAAGTTGCAACAAGGCGGTATTAATGAGGTGATCCTCGCAACCAATCCAAGTGTTGAAGGTGAAACCACTGCTCACTACATTGCTGAGCTTTGTCATAAGTATCAGGTAGGCGCATCTCGTATTGCGCACGGTGTCCCTGTCGGTGGAGAGCTCGACTTGCTCGATGGTATGACATTGATGCACGCATTTAGCGGACGACGCGCCGTAAACCAAAACTAATACCGAAAATGGTATCAAAAGCCTGCTTTAAGCAGGCTTTTTTGTGTTTGGCTCATCATGCACTTCAATAGGTAATTTTGAACATACGAGCTTCATAGGCACTCAGATGAACTATTCAAAAAGGCCTCGAGGGTAATTAGCGAATGGGAGCAGGATATTATTAAGGATATCTATGTAAAGATGGGTGATGTTGCGTAGGTTATGAATTTAAAATTAAAAATAATCACATTTTCATAGAAAAAATCATTACTCTTTGATATCAATTAAGGTGACTAAGTAATTATGGATAAAGTACATGGAACAGAAGCACCGGATCGTATATGGTTGTTATTCAGATGTTTGGCAGTACGGGCAACATGATAAAGAGCAATTAAAGGCTTTATCTGTAGAAGTTATACCTGAGGAGTTCAGTCCTCAAATGAAAGGTAAAACTTTTTGTCCTATCTGCGCTACGCCACTTTCAAGAACTCCTGACGCAGATGCTATTAGCAAGAATAATATCACTGCTCATTATAAGCACGGATCTAAGAAAAAGTATCCAGATAGCATTAAATGTGAGTGGAGAGTCAATGCTAAGCCTGGTCTTAATTATGAATCAGAGGAGATAGCAGCAAAAGCCATAGAGAATAAAGAGTTAGCTATAATTCACTCTTGGAAATCGACACCCCCTTCAGGCGATGGTAACGACATTGACGATACAGGGGAGTTCGATAGAACTGCAATTGAAGATGAAAACGGTCCTAATACCGAAGTGCCAATAGCTAGGCATAATGGTAAAAGCTTCAGCTTACCTTCTAATATCTCAACTGTTATGGCTCTTTGTATGAACTTTCCTGCAAATTTGTCCCGAGGTTTTTATTTTCCTAACTCTCAATACCCAATGTTGCTGAGCGATCAACTTTATTCAACAAGTAAATTAACTGATGATTTACCCAAGAAAGAAACTTTGTTCTTTGGAAAAATAATAGGTTTTAGAGAATTATCAGCTCGAAATGTAATTGAAGTAGAGTCAAGTAATGATTTAGTAAAGATATATACTGATAAGTCTTATGATGAGAGAAAGCATATATCGAAAAAATCAAAAGGAAGTTATTTACTTTTCTCTGCTAAATTATATTCAGAAAGTGACTCAGTTTATGCTTGCAAAGTATTGAACTGGGGTGCTTATAGTGTCCTCCCTAAAAAATACGATAAATATATTGAGGCTTTGCGCTAGTGCGCATTTGAAAGCTTATCAAGTTACTGATTTAATTTGGTTATCTATAAAATTCTAATTTACATTGCGCACAAAATGCGATTAATCGCGCAGATAATTATGTGTAAGTGGATTCTCTTGCATGAATTAAGGAGATTAGCATGCAGCAAAAACTCACCAACATAAAAGTACAGCCAGTAGGATTTGGCGATTACTGTAATTTCACATTAGCTCTAGATATCGATAATCAACATTTAGAGGCTTATTTCAATAAGAATGATACCAAAGCGACGATTGCGTATAAGCTTCGAGCGCTTTCAGAAAAAATTGAAGGGAAATCTAATGGATAAGTTTGGCAGATGGTTCCAATGTATTACCGTTGCGTACTTAATAATAATATTTATTACACTATTGGTATATGGCTGCTCAGTTAAAGGTGGAACTTGGGGTAGCTTTAGCGACGTTGTTATTGCGATTTTCACTATTTTAATATCATATTCAACAACTTTATTGTTAATAGCTGCATACCTGACTGCATCAAGTTGGATTCATGAAAAAAGATATGATTTTTCTTGGGAGCTTATTAAGAAGCTGTCAGAACTATATTTTTTGATGCACTCAAAAAAATCTACGCAAAATAAAATTGAGGTTTTAAAAGGTTTGGAAAGTACTCGACTACAAGATAAAGCAAATGTAATTCCTGAAGTAAGGGGGTTGCTCAGCAATTTAGGCTTAGATATAGACTGGAGAAATGACCAGTTTAGTGACGCTGAGTTGACTATTTACAAAAAGCAGCTTTCCGCTTACCGAAATCAATTGATTAATAAGAGCAGGACTATATATCAGAAGCAAGAAAATTTGAAGTTTGAAGTGCTAGCTGCTGCAAATATCCTCAACAATGAATTAGTAGATGGTGGGATAGATATTATGCAAGAAGTTTCCAATTTAATTAATCTTCAGGAAGATTATCACCAATTTGGATCTAAACTATTTTCCAATGTATCTAAAGCGCTAGGTTTAAAAGAACATAAAATTGTTCACATAGGAGAGCCTGCGAGTGAATATCCGCCAGTAAGAAACGCGAGCAATGATGGAAAGTAACTTTAACAAAGCCAATGACTTTAAAGATTTGCCAATTGGAGTCGCCGGTTTAATCGAGAAGAACAAAGATGCCACCTTTTATGGCATTGCTAGCGGCCGGTCAATGGAAGGAGTAGGAATTTTTGACGGTGACTTGCTAATCATTGACCGCAGCGTTGATGTTAAGCTAGGTGATGTTATTGTTGCAGCTTATAATGGCTTGTTCGTTTGCAAGATTGCAGACTTGAAGAATAATTTGCTGCTTTCAGCAAGCGAGGAATACCCACCAGTGAAAGTTACTAAGCATGATGAGTACCTTTTTGAGGGGATTGTTATAAGCTCTGTGCGAATGCATAGAGGAAGTGTCAAAAGTGTTGTTTAAGGGTTAGTTTATGGAAAATCTGGGCTTAGTTAGTAAGCACAAGAACTATCAAGAAAATGAATATGAAAAGTGGAGGTTTAGGTTTGAAATTTCTCTTTCGTTAACTTGGATTTTACCGTTACTGCTATTAGGTGCTCAGTTTGCACTTGTTGGAAATCAAATCGACTATGATGTAATGAAGTTATCTAATTGGGTAGGCATGGAGGCTGCGTTTGCATTACCCATTAGACTTTTTGTATTAATGGTAACTATAACAACGTTATTGGGTTTATACGCTAGAAGTTTGCAGTTTTCCGAGCAGCTAAGATTATCAAAGATGCAGCAAAATTTAGCTTTTGAACAATTAAAGATAGCTCAAAAACAGTCTGATAGACTTGAGAGTCAATTGTCACTTTACATGAAAAAAGAAAGTTTCTTGCTTTATCATGAGCATATACAAAGGTTTAAGGATAAATTAGATAATTTGTTAACGTTAAGTAAGAAAATGTTTAGGTATAATTCTAAAGTTGAAGGGGAGAGCTTGTTAATTTTATCTGAAAGGCTATACAAGCATGCTTTTCCTGAGAACACTCATCTCGAAATTCAAAATGCTAATTTGAAATCTATTAATGTCATCTTTAATAAAGACAACCCCATAGTAAGCTTTGATAGATTAAGCCAGTTGGATACTTCAGCATAAGGCGTTGTTTTAGAAGAGCAGCTAAGAATTGTAACTGAAAACTTTATGTTTATTGGGATACATATAAAATTACACTCAAACTCTGGTACGGATTTTGATATAGCGTTGTTTGCAATTGATTTGCAGAGGGCGTTATTTTTGATAAATATGCTAGGCTTGATGAGCGATGAACATTTCGATGAAGTCTTTTCTAAGTCTCTACCTTATTTCAAACCATTTTTTGTTGAGTCAGAAAATGACGACTCTAACTTGCAACCCCCCCAATCCTGATATAGTATTTTCCATGTTGAAGAAATCCGCTTAGTTTATGACTGAGCGGATTTTTTTGTTTTTATATTCCCACAAAGCTTTGCATGTTAATCTGACACCTATAACGCTTAAAAAGGAGAAAGCATGCAGAAGTTTAATAAAATGATTGTCTTAGCAGTTATATTGATCTTCTTAGCTGGCGTGATAATTGGTCAGGGCTTCTCACTAGAAGTAAAATTGAGTGATTTGATAGCTACTGCAGTGGCATTAATTACTTTTTTATTTGCTTGGATAGGTCTAAAGCATAACGAAAGACAGTACCTTAATTCGATTAAGCCTCTTTTGTATATTCATAAATATGAAGATCATGAAGATAAAACAGTTAAAAGAATAATAAAAAATTGCGGCACCGGTCCCGCTGTAGAAACATCTTATAAACTTTATTATGCTAAAGTTTCTATGAGTAGTGTGTCATTCAATAACATTGTTTGTAAAACGTGTCCTGGCGCAGAGGTTCAAGTCTCTACCCCTGAGGGTTATGCGCCATCGGAAAGTTTGATATTTCTTGAAATTAACTTGCCAAAAGAGTCATCAAAGTTAGAGTTTCAACAACTGCGAGAAATGATGAAAAAGGTGGAGATTGAAATAACTTACTTTTCTGTTCAGCAAGACAAATTTGTAGTTAATAGTATTAGAAAATGAATCGAAAAAAATATTGAAACTCGCACCATGCGGGTTTTTTTATACCTAAAATTTGAGAGCAAACTATGAAAGCAGGAAAACTTATAGCGCTGGGGTTTTCCGGCATTCTTGCGGCTGCAGGTGTAACAGTCGCTACTTTCGAGGGCCAAGAGTTAACTGGATATGTTGACCCTGTTGGCATTGCAACCACTTGCTACGGACAGACTGAAATAGCTTTTGTTGGCAAAGAGCACACAGGAGAAGAGAGTTTTATTTTTTAGCACCCGAAATGAACAGCAATGAGTACAATCTATATAAAACTGAGCTAAGGTGAGCACAATACTTATTTATCATTGCAATATATTGTTATAGCAATACAAACTGGCTGAGAAGTAATTATCCGTTTCACTACTTTTAATAGATCTTAAATGTCATAGGGCTCCCAAAAGCTTGCGATTTTACCTGCTAATTTAAATTTTTGCCTTGAAGTTCAAAAAGCCTACCCCATATATGAGTCATAGTGCAGATTAGACACTTTGTTAATTGGAGATTTACACAATGACTGCAGCACAAAAAGAAACATTAGGCTTTCAAACAGAAGTCAAACAACTATTAAACCTGATGATTCATTCTCTTTATTCAAATAAAGAGATATTCCTACGTGAGCTGGTATCAAACGCGTCAGATGCAGCAGATAAATTACGTTTCCTAGCGCTTTCTAATGGCGATTTATACGAAAACGATGCAGATCTAAAAGTACGTATCAGTGCCGATAAAGAAGCAAACACGGTAACCATTACTGATAACGGTATTGGTATGAGCCGTGAAGATGTGATCAATTCACTGGGTACCATTGCAAAATCAGGCACCGCAGAATTTTTCCAAAACCTAACAGGCGACCAAAGCAAAGATTCACAATTGATTGGTCAATTTGGTGTTGGTTTTTACTCTGCATTTATCGTTGCAGATAAAGTAACCGTGCGTACTCGTAAAGCAGGTGAAAGCCAAGGTATTGAATGGCAATCTGCAGGTGAGGGCGAGTACACATTACAAGAGATTGACAAGCCAACACGCGGTACCGAAATCATTCTACACTTACGTGAAGATGAGAAAGAATTTGCTGATGAGTACCGTTTACGTAGCATCGTAACTAAATACTCAGACCATATTTCTATTCCAGTTGAAATGTATAAAGCAGAAGTACCTGAATCTGAAGGCCCTGATGGTGAGAAAATCCCAGCGCAGCCGGGCGAGTGGGAAGGTATTAACCGCGCAACTGCACTTTGGACTCGCGATAAGTCAGAAGTAACAGATGAAGAGTACAAAGAGTTTTATAAGCACATTGGTCATGACTGGGAAGAGCCATTAAGCTGGGCTCACAACAAGGTTGAAGGTAAAACTGAATACACAAGCTTGTTATACATCCCGATAAAAGCACCATTCGATTTATGGAATCGTGACCGTCAAACTGGTTTAAAACTGTATGTGCAACGTGTTTTCATCATGGATGACGCAGAGCAGTTTATGCCAAGTTACTTACGCTTTGTGAAAGGTTTACTCGACTCAAACGACTTACCACTTAACGTGTCGCGTGAAATTTTACAAGACAACAAAGTAACGCAAGCGATCCGTAAAGGTTGTACATCACGCGTACTTAAAATGCTTGAGCGTATGGCGAAAAACCGTGAAGAAGATTACCAAACGTTCTGGAACGAGTTTGGTCAGGTGTTAAAAGAAGGTCCAGCTGAGGATATGGCAAATAAAGAAGCCATTGCTAAGCTACTGCGTTTCTCTTCTACACATACTGACGAAAGCACGCAAAATGTATCGCTTGAACAATACATCGAACGTATGAAGCCAGAGCAGGATAAGATCTACTATGTGGTTGCTGACTCATTTGCTGCAGCGAAAAACTCACCACACTTAGAAATCTTCCGTAAGAAAGGCATCGAAGTATTGCTATTAAGCGACCGTGTTGATGAGTGGATGATGAGCTACTTAACAGAGTTCAACGAAAAATCATTCCAGTCAATCACCCGTGGTGACTTAGATTTAGGCAACATGGATGACGAAGAAACCAAAAAAGCGCAAGAAGAGTCAGAAAAAGAAGTAGCTGGTCTAGTTGAACGTATTAAGTCAGCACTTGGCGACAGCGTGAAAGATGTGCGCTTTACGCACCGTCTAACTGATTCTCCAGCATGTGTTGTTGCCGATGAACACGATATGAGTTCACAAATGCAAAAGTTAATGGAATCTGTTGGTCAAACTGTGCCTGAGCAAAAGCCTATTTTTGAGCTTAACCCAGAGCATCAGCTTGTTAAACACTTAAACGTTGAGCAAGATGAAGACAAGTTCAGCCAGTGGTCACATGTCCTGCTTGACCAAGCATTATTAGCAGAGCGCGGTACTCTAAAAGACCCTGCTGGCTTTGTAACTCGCTTGAACAAGCTTATGCTAGATTTAAGCAAATAAGTGTTTTAGCGCAATGAGTTGGAAAAGGGAGCAGTGCTCCCTTTTTTATTGCTGCTAATATAGGCAATTGGTATAAGTTACTTGAGGTATAGCCTCAGTTGTGGAAGAATTCAGGCTCTAAGAACAAAACTCCACTGATCGACCATAATTTAAGATTAGTATCACACAGAGGACAATGATATGCGCATTATTCTTTTGGGCGCGCCGGGTGCAGGTAAAGGTACTCAAGCTCAGTTTTTGATGGACAAATACGGTATTCCACAAATTTCTACGGGCGATATGCTGCGTGCAGCAATCAAAGAAGGTACACCACTTGGTCTTGAAGCTAAAAAAGTAATGGATGCAGGTCAATTAGTATCTGATGAAATTATTATTGGTCTAGTTAAAGAGCGTATCGCTAAACCAGATTGCGAAAAAGGTTTCTTACTAGATGGTTTCCCGCGTACTATTCCTCAAGCTGATGCAATGAAAGAGAATGGTGTGGTGGTTGATCACGTTATTGAATTTGACGTTGCTGACGAAATTATCGTTGAGCGTATGGGCGGCCGTCGTGTACACCCAGGTTCTGGTCGTGTTTATCACGTAGTTTATAACCCACCTAAAGTTGATGGTAAAGATGACATCACTGGTGAAGACCTAATCATTCGTGATGACGATACTGAAGAAACAGTACGTAAGCGTTTAGGTATCTACCACGACCAAACTAAGCCATTAGTTGATTATTACCAAGCTGAAGCAAAAGCAGGCAACACTCAGTACCATAAACTAGACGGTACCCAAGCTGTTGAAGCTGTTAGCCAACAACTTGGTGAGCTATTAGGTTAATTAACCTTTTAGATTCATTAATAAAAAAACCGCCTCAGGGCGGTTTTTTTGTATCTGTTTAACTGTTTTCTGATTTTACAGTTTCTTCAATGCGGCAATAGCACCGTCATAATCAGGCTCTTTTGAGAGGTTATCGACTAGTTGCTTGTAAACGATGTTATGTTCTTTATCGAGCACAAATACTGCACGAGTTAATAAGCCCATATCTTTGATAATCAAGCCGTAGTTCTTACCAAAGTCACGCCATACAGAATCAGATAAGGTGACGACTTTGTCGATATTTTCTGCTTTACAAAAACGTTTTTGTGCAAACGGTAAATCAGCACTTAATGTGAGCATAGCTATATTCGGGTACTCAGCAGCTACTTTTTCATTAAAGTGTTTGGTTTGAATGCTACATACCCCTGTATCCAGGCTTGGTACAACGCTGAGCAAAACAGCTTGACCTTGATAATTGTCTAGTGTGACAGGTGTAAAGCTATCATCTACTACTTTAAAATTAGGTGCTTTTTGACCGACTTCAACCCCTTGTCCTAGTAGGGTAACAGGCTTTGACTGAGCTGATACCTTACCAGCATCAAGACTATTTTCTGGTAAGTCATTTGCGTAACTAAACGTACAAACTGCACTGAGTGCAAAAATAAGTGGGCGTAACATAATATAATTCCTTCAAATTAACGCATTTAAGCTGAGTGTATTATACTCATCTAATTGCTCCAAGGTTTACTCTAATTTAAAATTGTAAAAAACGAGCAGTTTGATTAACATGTGTCCGTGCCGCTATTTTTTATGAATTAAAATAAGAATAAAGTTAGCACTCTTAAAGATGGCTAGTAAAAAAGTGTGGGTTTAGAGAGAGTATATGTCAACATCGGTATTAGTTTGTGATGATTCAAAGTTAGCTCGTCGGCAATTAGCGCGCTCTTTACCCGATGATTGGGATATTAAAATTGAGTTTGCTGAAGACGGTGTGCACTGTATTGAGCAAATCAAAAAAATTCAGCCTGAAATACTATTCCTTGATTTAAATATGCCTGAGATGGATGGCTATGAAGTACTTCAAGCCATTCAAGACCAAGATCTTCATGTGCTTACCGTGGTTGTTTCAGGTGATATCCAACCTAATGCTCATCAACGTGTGCTTGAGTTAGGCGCCATTGATTTTATTCAAAAACCTTGCTCTGCAGAAAAGCTTGCTAATATCATTGAACATCATGGTATTAAAGACAAAGCCATGCGTGAGCGTCTATCACACCGGCTGGGCGAACAAGTTGACCCCGATGTACGTGATATCTATCAAGAGCTTACCAATGTTGCAATGGGACAAGCAGGGGACTTGCTTGCACGCTTACTGAATGTGTTTGTAAAGTTGCCTATCCCGAATGTTAATATCCTAGAAGTTAATGAACTAGACATGGCACTGCGTTCTATTGATGCCAATGCGACTACCTCTGGAGTTTGCCAAGGCTTTATAGGCGGCGGTGTTTCTGGTGAAGCTTTGCTGCTGTTAAATGACTCAAGCTTTAAAGAAATTGCGTCACTTATGAATTACGAAGGTGAGCTTAACAACAAGATTGAGCTTGAGTTGCTAATGGATGTGAGCAATATTCTGATCGGGGCTATTTTAAGTGGTCTTTCAAAGCAGCTTGATATGCGCTTTAGTCAAGGGCACCCTGTGGTTCTGGGTCAACATTGTGATGTGTCTGATTTGGTAAAGGCTAATAAATCTCGCTGGCAACGAACGCTGGCGATTGAGATCAGCTATGGCATCGAAAATCATAATATTAATTGTGATTTAATGCTGCTATTTACTGAGGATTCGCTCAAAACCTTAAAATACAAAGTCGCTTATTTACTAGAAGATTAAACTATGCCTGCATCTGATTTTAATATGAATGAACTCCATTGGTTAATGGATATGTTTAATACTGTTGATGTAGGTCTTGTGGTGCTTGATAGAGACTACAAAGTCTGCATTTGGAATGGGTTTATGGAAAACCATTCAGGCTTGTTACCAAGTGCCGTGAAAGACAAAGATTTGTTTGATTTGTTTCCATCAATAGACGAAAAATGGTTCCGTAGCAAATCAGAGTCAGTGTTCATTTTAAATAATCGCTCTTTTACTATCTGGGAGCAGCAGCCTTATATTTTCCGCTTTAAAAATTACCGCCCAATTACTGGTAAAGCGGATCATATGTATCAAAATGCCACCTTTATTCCTTTAACCACGACCACTGGTGAAGTGTCTCATATCTGTATCATTATTTATGATGTAACCGATGAAGCGGTAAATAAAAAAGAGCTAGAAGAAGCCAATAGTAAGCTTGAGCAAATGAGTCGAACTGATGCCCTTACAAAATTAACGAATAGGGGATATTGGGAAGAAAAACTGCGTAAAGAGTATATGCGTATCGTACGCAGTGGCGGCTGCAGTACCTTATTAATGTTTGACATTGACCACTTTAAAAAGGTCAATGATGAACACGGTCACCGTGGCGGTGATGAAGCGCTGCGTCACATTGCTGATTTACTTAGAAAAACATTACGTGAAACTGATTTGGCAGGTCGCTATGGTGGCGAAGAGTTTGCAGTAACTTTACTGGATACTGATCTCGATGGTGCGCATATTTTTGCTGAACGTCTGCGTTCAATGATTGAGAACTCGTCAATTTATTTTGGTGAAAAACAAATTCAGTTAACCGTCAGTATTGGTTTTGCTTGTTTTGACGAAAAGTTCGATCGTTATGAAAAGTGGGTTGAAGCTGCAGATAAAGCTTTATATCACTCTAAAGAAAACGGCCGTAATAAAGTTACAGCGTATTCAGATTTATAACTTAACGGAAAAGGGCGAAACTTCGCCCTTTTTTACACTCCAATTGGTGGTAATACGAGAATATCTGTTTTTAACAGTTTCATGACCTTCTCAGCGGTATTACCGATTAAATGCCCTTTTATGCCCGTGTTACCCACTGACCCCATAATTACTAAATCAGCATTAAGTTTTGCGGCGACACTAGGTATAACTTGTTCAACCACCCCAGCTTTAATTTTGAGTTGCTCTTTTAAATTATGAGCTTCAATTAGTGCACGTTGCGCAACCGGTAATTTTTCATAAGCATTAGTTACCTGCTCATCAGAAAAAACAATCCCTAAATCTCGCAAGAAAGGCGACACATGGACAGTATAGCAGGCAAAAAATTCGCTCTGATAATCCTCTGCGAAGGCAAGGCCGGTTTTTATAATTGCTTCATTTAAACAGTATTTTGTAGCTTTCTCACTACCTAAATCGAGCGCAGCGAGTACATTGGTATTGTTACGCCACTTGTTGTCAGCAGCTAGGTAAAGAGGCAGCGGGCTAAATCGAATAAGCTGCCAATCAAGCTCGCTAAATTGCGTTTGTTCATCAATATGGCGAGTTTTAATTACCATCTCATAGTCTGAGGTGGTCACTTCGTTAGCCAGCCACTGCACGGGGCTCTCGTGCCACAGTGTTTGCAATGTGTAACTACCGACTTCTAAATAGTCATTAATTAGCGGACTTAATGAAGTACGCAGTTTCGCTAACTCTTTATCTTGAATAGCCAAAGCTTCATCTGGCGGAAGAGAAAATAAAATGCTACTGGTGTCTTCATAGCTAAAAGCAACAATATCAATATGCTTAACCCCTTTAGCTTTTTGTTTAGCGTGTAATAACGACGTTTTTGCATCGTCGACAGAATCGATGATAACCAGTAACTTTTTATTCATTCGGTTCACTCTGTAGTGTGTCGGGCATCACTTTTTGGGCATTCACCCAGTAGTGACACTTCCCCTGTTGAAGACTCTTGTTCCAGTTTTACCTTAAAGCCCCATAACCTGTAAAGGTGTTTTAATACTTCATCTTTTGAGTTTGCTAAGGGGATATTGTTATGTGGCACATAGCGTAAGGTCAAAGAGCGGTCACCTCTAACATCAACATCGTAAACTTGAATATTGGGTTCGTGGTTACTTAAATTGTATTGCGCTGATAAACTTTCACGTACTTGGTGATAGCCCATTTCATCATGAATTGCACCCACATTTAGGGTGGGTTCTTTTTCATGGTCAATAATAGTAAATAACTTAAAATCGCGGATAATTTTTGGCGATAAGAACTGGCTTATAAAGCTCTCGTCTTTAAAGTTTTGCATTGCAAAGTGCAGCGTCTCTAACCAATCACTGCCGGCATACTCCGGAAACCATCTTTTATCTTCCTCAGTTGGGTTTTCACAAATACGACGAATATCAACCATCATGTTAAAACCAAGGGCGTAAGGATTAATCCCGGAATAATAATTACTGTTGTAAGGCGGTTGGTACACAACATTGGTGTGGCTTTGTAAGAACTCGAGCATAAAGGAATCAGTGAGCTTACCTTCATCATATAGATGGTTCAAAATAGTGTAATGCCAGAATGTTGCCCAGCCTTCATTCATTACTTGAGTTTGTTTTTGCGGATAAAAATATTGCGAAATTTTACGCACAATACGGATTACTTCACGCTGCCATGATTCAAGCAATGGGGCATTTTTTTCGATGAAATATAAAATATTTTCTTGCGGCTCTTCAGGAAAACGGCGCTCACGTTTTTTAGATTCTTGTTGCGAGGTAGGAATAGTGCGCCACAGCTCATTCACTTGTGATTGTAAGTAATCTTCGCGCTCTTGCTGGCGTTTTTGTTCTTCATAAAGCGAAATACGTTGTGGGCGCTTATAGCGATCCACACCGTAATTCATTAATGCATGGCATGAGTCGATGAGATTCTCGACCTCATTAATGCCATATTTTTCTTCGCATTTGGCAATGTAGTTTTTTGCAAATAATAAGTAGTCGATGATTGAGCTGGCGTCGGTCCAAGTTTTAAATAAGTAATTACCTTTAAAAAATGAGTTGTGACCATAGCAGGCGTGGGCCATTACCAAGGCTTGCATTGGCAGTGTGTTTTCTTCCATTAAATAGGCAATACACGGGTCTGAGTTAATAACAATTTCATAAGCGAGGCCCATTTGCCCACGTTTATAGTTTTGCTCAGTTTGAATGAATTTTTTACCATACGACCAGTGGCTGTAGCCAATTGGCATACCCACACTCGAATAGGCATCCATCATTTGTTCTGCAGTGATCACCTCAATTTGATTCGGGTAGGTATCGAGTTTATAAATTTTCGCGACCCGTTCAATCTCAGTTTGATACTCTGCTAATAAATCAAATGTCCAATCAGGACCGTCGCTAATACGTTTATCGGCCATACTTTACCTCACTCGCAAGGCTATGCGGCGCCTTGCTGCTGACGATTCTTTTTAAATAATTCACGGAAAATTGGGTAAATGTCCTCAACGCCACGAATATGTTGCATTGCAAAGTTGTCGTGGGTTTGTGCTATTGATTGATACTCTCGCCATAAGCTTTGGTGAGCACGGGCTGTGATTTCAATATACGCATAGTAGCGTACTGCTTTTAAAAGCTTGTTACGTAAAATTTCTCCACAATTTGGTGAGTCATCTGCCCAGTTGTCGCCATCAGACGCTTGCGCTGCGTATATATTCCATTCTTCAGGGTTATAGCGTTCAGCGATGATTTCGTTCATCAGTTTTAATGCGCTAGAGACGATGGTGCCACCCGTTTCTTGAGAATAGAAAAACTCTTGCTCATCGACTTCTTTCGCTTGGGTATGATGGCGAATATAAACGACTTCTATATTTTTGTAGCTACGGGTTAAAAATTGATAAAGCAAAATATAAAAGCGTTTTGCCATGTCTTTAGTCGCTTGATCCATCGAGCCCGACACATCCATTAAGCAAAACATCACAGCTTTGCTTGTGGGGTGTGGTCGTTTTTCATAATTACGAAAACGTAAATCGTAGTTATCGATAAATGGCACTGCTTTAATGCGACTTTGCAGCTCCTCAATTTGGCGTTCAAGCAAAGCGATAGCCGCTTTATCTGGCTGATCTTCGGCTTTTAAAAGCGCTAACTGACCTTCAAGTTCAGCAAGATGACGCTTTTTGCCAGCAGTCATTGCAACTCTTCGCGCAAGTGAGCCCTGTAAAGAGCGCACAATATCAATGTTGCTTGGCATGCCATCGTTACAAAAACCGGCTCGATGGGTTTTCATTTGCACCAGTTTATCGAGCTGGTTTTGTTGCAGGTTAGGCAGCTCTAAGTCTTCAAACAATAAGTCTAAGTATTCATCTTTTGAAATAGAGAACACAAAGTCGTCTTGTCCTTCACCCGAATCACTGGCTTCACCCTCGCCAGAGCCACCACCTTGACCGCCTCCTTGCGGGCGCTTAATTTTGTCGCCCGTAGAGAATTGGTCATTGCCTGGATGGATCTGTTCACGGTCACCACCACGTCCTTGATGAAAAATAGGCTCACTGATATCACGTTGCGGAATAGAAATACTTTCACCGCTGGTGGTATCGGTTACGCTACGCTTATTAATGGCATCAGACACCGCTTCTTTAATCTGTTTTTTGTAACGCCTGATGAATCGTAGACGATTCAAGGTACTTTTGTTTTTTCCATTCAGGCGTCGGTCAATAAAATGCGCCATAACAACCCCCTTTAAACAAACGTTTTTTACTGCGATTTTCTAACGCGTAAATACCATTCAGAAAGTAAACGTACTTGTTTTTGGGTATAGCCTTTCTCAACCATACGATTGACAAAGTCTTCGTGTTTTTTCTGATCTTCAGCTGATGTTTTCGCATTGAACGAAATAACCGGCAGGAGATCTTCTGTATTTGAGAACATTTTCTTCTCAATAACTGTGCGAAGTTTTTCGTAGCTAGTCCAAAGCGGATTCTTACCTTGGTTGTGCGCGCGTGCACGCAGTACGAAATTGACTATTTCATTACGGAAATCTTTCGGATTTGAAATTCCCGCAGGTTTTTCAATCTTTTCAAGCTCTGCGTTAAGTGCTGCACGGTCAAATAGCTGGCCGGTATCTGGGTCACGGTATTCTTGATCTTGGATCCAAAAATCAGCATAGGTGACATAACGGTCAAAGATGTTTTGCCCGTATTCTGAGTAAGATTCTAAATAGGCCGTTTGTAACTCTTTACCAATAAACTCCACGTATTGAGGAATGAGGTAGCCTTTTAAGTGACTTAAGTAACGCTCTTCAACATCGGCTGAAAACTGCTCACGCTCAATTTGTTGCTCAAGCACATAAAATAAGTGCACAGGGTTGGCAGCCACTTCGGTAGTATCAAAGTTAAATACCCGCGACAGAATCTTAAACGCAAAGCGGGTAGAAAGCCCTGTCATGCCTTCATCAACACCTGCGTAGTCGCGGTATTCTTGATACGACTTCGCTTTCGGATCGGTGTCTTTTAAGCTTTCGCCGTCATACACCCGCATTTTTGAATAAATGCTTGAGTTTTCTGGCTCTTTCATGCGTGAAAGGGTGGTAAATTGCGCCAGTGTTTTTAATGTGCCGGGTGCACAAGGGGCGTCATGTAACTCACTATTTTCGAGTAGTTTATTGTAAATTTTGACCTCTTCAGAAACACGTAAACAATAAGGTACTTTGACGATGTAAACACGGTCTAAAAATGCCTCATTGTTTTTATTGTTCTTGAATGTTTGCCACTCAGATTCATTAGAGTGAGCCAGAATCATACCATTAAACGGTAGGGCGCTAATGCCTTCTGTGCCGTTGTAGTTACCTTCTTGCGTTGCTGTAAGTAGTGGGTGTAGCACCTTGATTGGTGCTTTAAACATTTCTACAAACTCCATCAAGCCTTGGTTTGCTAAACAAAGTGCACCGGAGTAGGCATACGCATCTGGGTCGTTTTGTGCAAAGTGCTCAAGTTGGCGAATATCGACTTTACCGACTAACGCTGAAATGTCTTGGTTGTTTTCATCGCCGGGCTCAGTTTTAGCAATCGCGACTTGATTTAAAATAGATGGGTAGCGCTTAACCACTCTAAATTGACTAATGTCACCATTAAATTCACTTAAGCGTTTTGCAGCCCACGGTGACATCACCGTTTTTAAATAACGCGGTTTAATGCCATATTCTTTCTCTAAAAGCTCGGCGTCTTCATTTGGATCAAATAAGGCTAAAGGGTGGTCGTTAACAGGCGAGCCTTTAATTGAATAAATAGGTACTTGTTGCATTAAGTATTTTAGTTTTTCAGCAATTGATGATTTACCACCCCCTACAGGGCCAAGTAAATACAGTACTTGCTTACATTCTTCTAAGCCTTGCGCAGCATGTTTTAGATAAGAGACGATTTGCTCTATGGCATCTTCCATACCATAAAAATCGTGAAATGCCGGGTAGCGTGCAACTACACGATTTGAAAACAGCCTGCTTAAGCGCGCATCGGTTGATGTGTCGATAATTTCAGGTTCGCCAATAGCCATCAATAACCGTTCAGGTGCGCTGGCATAAGCTGATTTATCCTTCTTACAGATCTCGAGAAATTCCTCAATACTGTATTCTTCTTCTTGCGCTGCTTCGTATCGTGATTGGTAATGCTCAAAAATACTCATAGAGACCTCCGAAAACCCGCTAAAATGACGTGTAATTAGATTAAGAGAAAAGCAAAGGTTAATTAAAGCTTAGTCACGATTTTGAATTTTTGCGCAAGAAAATTAAGAATTTAATTGAAAAAAGCTCATCCTGATTAGGCTTTTTGGGTGAGTGGTTGGCTGCGGGTCAGAGGGGGCGTGCAAAGGACAATAAAAAAGACGCCGAAGCGTCTTTTTTGATTACTGTTTGTAACAGAAGATTAAGCGAAGTTAGCGTTCGCGAAGTCCCAGTTAACTAATGCCCAGAAACCTTTTAGGTAATCAGGACGTACGTTACGGTAATCGATGTAGTAAGCGTGTTCCCACAGATCCACAGTTAGGATTGGAGTAACACCTTCATCAGTTAATGGCGTTGCAGCATTTGACGTGTTTACGATATCAAGTGTGCCATCAGCTAGTTTAACTAACCAAGTCCAGCTTGAACCGAAGTTGTTTACTGCTTTGTCGTTTAACGCTTCTTTGAATGCGTCGAAAGAACCCCATTTAGCGTTGATCGCGTCAGCAATTGCGCCTGTAGGCTCGCCACCACCGTTTGGAGATAGGCTGTTCCAGTAGAAAGTGTGGTTCCAGATTTGTGCAGCATTGTTAAATACGCCACCTTCTGAAGAACATACGATTTCTTCTAAAGATTTGTTTTCGAATTCTGTGCCTGGGATCAGACCGTTTAATTTCACAACGTAAGTGTTGTGGTGTTTACCGTGGTGAAACTCTAGAGTCTCTTTTGAAATATGTGGCTCTAATGCATCGATTGCGTATGGTAGTGACGGTAGTTCAAATGCCATTTTTTATCTCCATCTTCTTGGTTGATAGTCCACTCAGTTATAGGTAATAGCAAGGTAAACAGCGTACTTCCCTATACCAAGTGGTATTATAGTGTTACTATAATTGTTGAGTATTTTACTCAAGTTTTAGCAAACAGCAATGCTATTGCTAAAGACTATTTTAAATTGTGGCTACGAATGCCGATTTAAGTTATATATCTGAGGCCACTGTGAAACTTTTTCAAGGCCAATGTAGTAAGCTAATGTCTTTTTTGAGGTTGTAAATGGAAACCATCGATAAAATTAAACAGCAAATTTCTGAAAATCCAATCCTTCTTTACATGAAAGGATCACCAAAGTTACCTAACTGTGGTTTTTCTTCACAAGCATCACAAGCACTTATGGCATGTGGTGAGCAGTTTGCTTACGTTGACATTCTACTTAACCCAGATATCCGTGCAGAGTTACCTGCATACGCAAACTGGCCAACATTCCCACAATTATGGGTAGAAGGCGAGCTTATCGGTGGTTGTGACATTATCATCGAAATGTTTCAACGTGGTGAATTACAGCCACTAATCACTGAAACAGCTGCAAAGTACAAAGAAAAAGACGCTGAATAATTATATTTAGTGTAGAAAAAAGCCGCAAACTGCGGCTTTTTTTATAGCCATTCGCTTAAGATTAGTAAGCGGTGGTATTACCCGGGTAATAAAACATGCACGCTCAAACCACCGTGCTCACGGTTATGTAGGCTAATTTGCCCGTGGTGCGCTTCAACTATTTCTCTGCATAGTGCTAACCCTAAACCACTGCCAGTTGCTTTGGTTGAGTAAAAGGGAATTAGTGCGTTGGCCATTACAGCCTCACTCATACCCTTGCCTTTATCACTTACTGTGATGTGTGTGCCACTTGTTTCTTGTTGCACAGTTAAGCTGACATCTTCTGGGTTTGAACCGGATTCATAGGCATTTTTTAATAGGTTTATAAGTAACTGCTCGAGTTGGGTATGATCAGCGTCAGTTGTTACACGTTCATCAAGTAAAACCTCAACCTGCCACTGACTTTTTAATTGCTCAATCAGTGTCGGCCAGTTAATCGTCGACAGTTGAGGGGGGGGTAACTTAGCAAATTTGCCATAGCCTTGTACAAACTCATTAAGGTGTTTTATGCGGTCTTCAATGGTGGTAAATACCCGTTTTAAGCGTGGCTCGTCGACTTCTTTTGTTAATAGTTGCGCGCTATGAAGCATAGATGACATTGGCCCTAGTGAGTTGTTAAGCTCATGGCTAATGATACGAATGACTTTTTTCCATACTTCTACTTCTTGGCGGCTTAGTTCGCGGGTCAGCTGTTTAAAAACAAACAGTTGGTGAAACTGATTATTAAGCAATAATCGGCCTGTTGCCATATGCCAAGTTTGTGATTCTTGATCTGATTTATCGAGGGTAAATAAGCCATCAACGCCTTTGTGAATGGCACGCGTTAATTGCTCGCAGCTTGAATCTAATAAGTTTTCGAGCTTGGCACCTTCAAGGGCTGACTTAGCATCGAGTAAGCTACGAGCACTGTGGTTGCTATACACAATAAAGCCTTGGTCGTTAGTCAAAAGCACAGCTTGTGGCGAGCTTTGTAATACTTTGTCGAGCATCAACTCGCGCTGATATATCCATTGTTTTTCTTGGCGAAGCTGTTTTGCGGTTTGGTTATAAAGCCGGCATAAATCACCTAGCTCATCGCTGCCATCATAGGCTAATAATGTAGCCAGCTCACCATCTTTAAAATTAAGCAACCCGGTTTCGAGTGAGTTCATGCCATCAATAAGCGGAGTTGATAATTGCGCGGCAAAAAGTCCGCTGATCAAAGCGCAAGCGAGCAGGGCTAATAGGCTGTAAAACAAGCTTATACCCGCAAAGTAACAAACCAACATAAGTGGCAATGCAGACGCTGCCATGCATAAGGTTATGATTTTATATCGAAACGAAAAACGCATTAGTATTCAATCTTAAATTTATCAAGCCTGCGATAAAGTGCTTGACGACTAAGGCCAAAATGGCGAGCCACTTTAGCAATCACACCTTTGTACTCGCGCATGGCAAGTTCAATCTCTTGTTTGTTAGGCTCTGCTCTTGTTTGTGATGGGCTGTTTGTTTCAACTTGTAAGCCAAAATCAGCAAGCTCAATCACCCCTGTGGGTTTTAAAACGCCAGCGCGTTTACAGGCATTTTCAAGCTCACGAACATTCCCCGGCCAACTATGGGCGAGCAGGGCTTTTTCTGTACTTAACGACAGGGTGCGCTCAGGTAAGAAGTGTGCGACCAAAGCTAAAATATCATCAGGGCGATGAGCTAGGCTTGGTAAATTTAACTCAATCACATTTAAGCGGTAGTAAAGGTCTTCACGAAATTGACCTGTTTTAATTGCATGGCTTAAATCTTCATTGGTTGCTGAAATGACCCTAACATTCACTTTACGTGTTTGTGTTGAACCTAAGCGCTCAAATTCACCGGTTTGTAAAATGCGTAATAGCTTCATTTGCCCAGAAAGTGGCAAGTTACCAATTTCGTCTAAAAATAAGGTGCCACCATCGGCCGCTTCAAATCGACCAATGCGCTGTTTGGTAATGCCTGTATAGGCGCCAGCTTCGGCACCAAATAACTCAGCCTCAATAAGGTCGCTAGGCAGAGCGCCGGCATTAACAGTGATAAAGGGTTTATCTGCTAATAAAGAATTGGCCTGAATTATGTGTGCAATGCGTTCTTTACCGCTGCCGTTAGGGCCTGTGATCAGCACCGAAATATCCGATTTAGCAACTTGAATCGCAAGATTAACAATGTGCTCCATAGCGGTACTTTTATATATCAAACCCACTAAATTTGCTTGTTGCACAGATGCGTCACGTTCTTGCTGGTGGCGGGTAAAGGTTTCGTTTTGCTGTTTTGCTTTACCCAGCTCTATTAGGTTATTTACACAAGTAAGTAGCTTGGCATCGTCCCATGGTTTTGGCAGGTAATCAGCAGCCCCTGCTTTGACAAGTTCAACGGCAGTAGAAAGCTCTGTCCATGCGGTGATCAAAATAATCGGAAGGTGAGGATTAATGTCTCGTAAGGCATAGAAAAGCGCTTTGCCTTCTTCGCCGGAAGTGGTGTCGGCGGTAAAGTTCATGTCTTGAATAACAAGTGCAATGCGTTGGTATTGTACGGCTTGAATTGCCTCAAAAGGGTTGCTTGCCGTAACAACATCAAAATCGTGAATTTCGAGTAACAACGATAACGCATCCAAAATGGCTGGGTTATCATCGACGATAAGTATTTTTTCCATATTATTGTTTTAGTTATTGTCCTAATAAGGGTGCAAGATGAATGCTACACTGTTAATCCAGTGTAGCATAGGTTGGGAGAACTAAATGGTTCGAGTTGCAATGCTCGGTGAGATATTCGCAGCCCGTTTTGCAGGTGCAAGTACCGCTAATAAGCTCATAACGAAAACAGCAAGTGCTGTTACAAGCACGTAGCTAATATCAAGCTGAGCAATTGAGAAGTGCTGCATGAGTAACTGGCCTAAATACACGGCAGCAATCACGCCAATCACTAAACCAACAACACATATCATGGCGTTTTCAACTAAGAAGTAGCTGATAATGGCTGACTTTCTGGCACCTAAAGCGCGGCGAGTACCAATTTGCTTTGTACGCTTACTAATATTGAACAGCGTTAGGCCGAAAATACCTAGGGCTGTCACCAACACTAAAATAGTAATTAGTACAATCAGCATGCGCATCATTAATGTATCTTCAGCCATGTATGACTCTTTATCGTCATCTAAGCCACGAATGCGAGAGATAACGCGTTTGTTGTAGTTTTTTAACATGGCTTCTTCAACACGGTTCATGACTGATTGACGTTGACCAGGCTCTGTTCTAACTACAAAGCGTGCATTTGTTCCAGGCTTAATAAAAGGCAGCAGTGCTACGTTATCTGGACGGCTGTCTTTAAGCCATGGGCCTTTCATTAGTTCGACAACACCAATCACTTTCATTGGAATGTCACCAAAATAGACAGTTTGACCTAAACCATTGCCGTCAGGAAACAGCTCATCGAGTAGGGTTTTAGTGACAACTGTTACTTTTGAAAGCTCATCATAGTTATCGGTTACGATCACTTCGTCTTCGGTATAGTTACGCCCAGCAATGAGTTTAACGCCATAGGTATTAATGCCATGCTCATCGATAAACATGTAAGAGCTACGTGCTGATTTACTCTCTTCAGGTGCTGGCTTTAAACTAAAATCTGACGAAGAACCACTGCCCGAAAGCGGTGTGTTACTTGAATAAGCGGCATCGACTACCCCAGGTATTTGACGAAGCATGGCTTCATCAAGCTCATATTGCTGAGACGGAGACACATCTTTGCCAAACATCATGACATTAAAAACAAAAATGTCTTGTTCAGGGTAGCCTGTTTCTTGGCTTAAATAGCTAATTCTGTCTTGAATAATAAACGCCGCGTTACTAACAATTGCAGTGGTGATGGCAATTTGGATCAGTAATAAAATAGCGCCAACTTTTGAGCGGCATAAGGCGTGAAAGATAGGTTTGATTTCTAACATGGTGTCTTCCTTATTGGCTCTTAAGGTAAATAGCAGGGTTGGTTTTACACACCAGCCAAGCAGGGTACAGACCCGCTATCACACAGGTGCTAATTGCAATCACAGGTGCGCTGAGTAACATGGTTAAGTCCATAGTGGCTAAGCTTTGGTAGTAGCTATAGCTTTGACGTACGCCTAATAAGCCCACTTGTGCCAAAATAATTCCGAAGATGCCACCTAAGAAACCTAACATGGCTACCTCAACAATATGTTGAAAGAATATTTGGCGTTTGCTGGCACCTAATGCACGGCGTACACCGACCTCAGGAGCGCGGCGTAAAAATTTCGCTAGTAATAGACCTAAAATGTTGGCAAGGCATACCGCTAAAAACATAAAGCTTAGGCCAACCAGAATTTCGTTGTCTTCGCTGACAACATTGTTGTACTTCATCCACTCATTTACATCGCGTAAGGTGGCGGTTAATTTTTCACGGTTAAAACGACCTAGCTTCTGTTGTTCTTGCATATAGGCCATTAAAAAGTCTTGGTAAGCTTGCTTTTCTGCAGGTGTTTTTAGTTCAACCCAAAACTGTAACCACACCATTTCTGAATTGAGCTTGTCATTAAAGGTATTGGTTTTTTCGTGCTTCCAACCATTGGTATTACCCCAGTTTTCAAGCTGGCGTGCTTTCATTAGGCTAAATGGTAAAAATAGTTGTTCGGTTTTATTAAATGCACCGTTATTCAAGTCATAGTATTTGGTAGTGATATCCCAATCATCAATCACGCCAATGACTTCGTAACTAGCATCATCGAGGTACACCATTTTGCCTACCGGGTTTTCACCAGCGAATAATTTGTCGTTTAATTCTTTATTGATAACCACGACAGGTGCTGCATCGGCTTCTTGTTGCGCGCTCCAAACCCCACCATAAATAAACGATAAGTTAAACATATCGAAAAAATCAGGGGTGGTTAGACGAGCTTGACCAATAAATGGTTTAACTTTATCTGAGTCTAAATAAACCGAAAAACCCGTTCTAACCATAGTGACACGCTTGCCACCTGCTTTGGCCTGGTTAAGGTTGACTGCATCTTGATAGGTTAATTGCAGTGGCATGTTATCGATTGTCCACCACGTACGGCCTTCATCCATGGTTTGTAACTGCACAGAGTAAAGATCGCTACTTTTTTCAGGAATAGGGTCTGCCGACATCATGTGATACACAGATAAACTTGTCATGGTTACGCCAATACCAATGGCAATAGCCAGCACCATTAAAAAGCTTACTAGTGGCGTGCGCTTAAAGCTGCGCCAGCTTAAATCTAAATAATGAAGGAACATGGTTACACTCCAGCCGCTTTAAGGTTTTGGGTGCCTTGATACAAAGTGAAGTCAGCGAGTTGGCCATCAACAACTTGGATATTACGAGGTGCTCTGCGGGCAAGCTCTGGATCATGGGTTACCATGATGATGGTTGCGCCATCACGGTTGATTTGCTCAAGCAGCTCCATTACCTGACGCGCCATAAGGCTATCTAAATTACCAGTTGGCTCATCGGCGAGTAAAAAGCGTGGTTCACCTGCAAGGGCTCTGGCAATAGCGACACGTTGCTGTTGACCACCAGAAAGTTGTTGCGGTAAGTGTTTAGCGCGTGAGGCTAAACCAACTTGCTCAAGGCATTGTTCAATTCGGCGTTTACGCTCAGCAGCTTTGATACCGCGATAACGCAGTGGTACTTCAATATTTTCGTAGAGGTTCAAATCTGGAATAAGGTTGAAGCCTTGGAAAATAAAACCAATTTTTTGATTACGTAAGTCAGCACGCTGGTTGTCGTTGAGCTTACCCACATCAATACCGTCTAGCATGTATTGGCCTTCGCTAAATGGTTCTAACATACCGGCGATGTTTAAAAAGGTGGTTTTACCTGAGCCACTCGGGCCTGTTACGGCAATAAATTCACCTTCTTCTACTTGTAGGTTGAAGTCGCGAAGGGCGTGCGTTTGTACCATATCTGTTTGATACACTTTGCTGATGTTGTTCATTGTAAGCATGTTGATTATTCCTTTTATTTGTTAGCGTAAAACCAGTGTGGGTGCTTTTTTAAAGCGATCGTAATTCGAGATAATTAACTTATCGCCAGGCTCTACGCCTTCAATAATCTCGACAGCATTGATACTGCTTGCACCGGTTTTTATATCGATTAAATAAGCCATGTCACCGTCAACTTTATAAGCATGGGTGCCACCTTGTTGTAAGAATGCGCCGCGTTTTACCTGCAATACATTGTCGCGATTCTCTAATAAAATACGTGCGGTTAAGCGTTGGTTTTGGCGAATGCCAGAAATCTCATTGTCAAAGCGTACGCGGGTAGTGACCTCGCGATTATTCACTTCAGGCGAAATAGCCGATAGGGTGCCTGTTACATGACGTGCGCCTAAAGTAAGTTCTACTTGCATACCAAGACCTAGCTCGTTGGCGTAGCTTTCTGGTACTTGCAGTTCTGCTTCAAAGTTACTTAAATCGACCAATGTCATTAACGGTTGGCTTTGTGTTACCGCCTCTTTTTGTTGCACTAATAAGTTACCCACAATGCCGCTTACGCTGGCGGTAATGGTGAGTTCATTTACTTGCCTTAGTAAGTCATCAACAATCAATTGCTGACGCGCCAGATCGCGCTCTGCTGCTTTTAGCTCAAATGCGAGGGTATCTTTAGCTAAGCTGACCTCTTGCTCAGCATGCTTATAAGAAAGCTTGGCACGAGCTAAATCATCAACGGCTTTTTCTAAATCTATTTGGCTAATTAAATGTTTTTCGATTGAGATTTTAGCGCGGCGGTTTTCTCTATCTGCGGCATTTAGTTCAACTTGCGCTAAATCGAGTGCTTTGGTAAGGCTCAGCTTTTGCCTGCGCGCTTCAAGTTGCTTGCGTTGTAATTCTCCTTCTAATCGCGCTAATACTGATTGTTGCTGTTTTAATTCGTTGGTTAGCTCAGGGCTGGTAACGGTTGCAATCACTTCATTTACTTCAACGCTATCACCGGCTTTTACTTTTAAATCGACAAAGCCACGTTCAGGGCTGTAAACCTTTGGCGCATTAGCTGCAACGATTTTACCGCTCGCTGCCACATCTCTGGTGAGCGTCTTTTGGCTCACTTCACTAATTTGTAGGCTTGCTGCATCAACCGAAATGCTGCCATCGTTACTGGCAAACAAAGCTTGAAAGCCAAGCGCACCAACAAGTATTACACCCGCTGCTAACATAAGTGGTTTTTTAATGGTGTTTTTCTTAGCCACGGTAATATCTTGGGCACTGGTATCCTTAATCATCATAACTCCTTACGATTCTCAAAACACACAATCATGAAGCCAACGGCAAGCATGGTAAGTGGAGAAGCCATAAACAAACTGATAGTGAACATTTTGAAATCCTCAATTTCGCTGATGTCTTATCTATACCAATAGCGTGCCAAAACTTAATATATTGATTTTTAATGTATTTTATTTTATTTGATGAGTTACTGCCTGTCCGCGGACAGAAAAAGTGTCCGCAGCGGACACTTTTAAATTGCTGTTTGTTGACGCATAGGTAAAGAAACTCAGTCATTGCGACTAAGGTAGTCTGCTCAGATACATAGTTTGTAACTATGCTAAAGCCAAGAGTAAATAATGATGCAACTGTGCTAGGTGAGACCCCATAAAAAGCTGCATTGATATTCATAAGTTGAATAATTATTCATTTGTCAGTGCAGTTTACGTTAACGTAAAGGTGCGGGTTTTTAGATTGCTTTTTACAAGTTGTTAAATTTGACACCAGTGTCATAAAAAAATAACGGTAAAAATACGTCTAAATGTAAAAAAATTGCTTAGTATTTAATATGTGCCTCCAAGTGAGAAATATTCAAGAATATGAATATGTATTCAAATCTCTATTGACTCATGGAACAATTGGCGATAGTTTTGTTCGTCTGCTAGCACTGTCGCAAAAGACTGAATCGCTAGTCGTTGTAGCAAGGGGAGGGGTCTATGTTATATGACTCAAAATTAGAAAAAGATAATTGTGGCTTTGGCTTAATAGCCCAGGTCAATGGTCAAGCGAGTCACCGCTTGATTCGAACAGCAATCACGGGCTTAGATCGCATGGAACACCGAGGCGGTATTTCTGCAGATGGTAAAACCGGTGATGGCTGTGGTTTATTAATGCAAAAACCCGATAGTTTCTTTCGTGCTATTGCCAGCGAACATGATTGGCATTTAGGTAAGAACTACGCAGTCGGCATGGTATTTTTAAATGCTGATCCTGTACTTGCACAAACATCTAAAGATGTGCTGAGTGAAGAACTTGAAAAAGAAACCTTGAGTATTCAGGGTTGGCGTGTAGTGCCAACAGATTCATCATGTTTAGGGCCAATTGCAAAAAAACAACTACCGGGCTTTGAACAAATTTTTGTGAGCGCACCAGAAGGCTGGCGTCCAAAAGATTTAGAGCGTCGCTTGTATGTAGCACGTCGTCGTGCAGAAAAGCGCCTCGAAAACGATGAACATTTTTATATTGCCAGCTTATCTGGTTTAGTTACTGTCTATAAAGGCTTAATGATGCCTGTAGACTTACCTAACTTTTATTTAGATTTAGCTGACATTCGCATGACCAGTGCGATTTGTGTATTCCACCAACGTTTCTCTACTAATACACAACCTCGTTGGCCATTGGCGCAACCATTCCGCTATTTAGCGCATAATGGTGAAATTAATACTATTCAAGGTAACCGCCAGTGGGCTCGTGCCCGTGCGTACAAGTTTGCCTCACCACTTATTCCTGATTTGCAATCAGCAGCGCCTTTCGTGAACGAAAGTGGCTCTGACTCTTCAAGCTTAGATAATATGCTTGAGTTGTTCTTAGCGGGTGGTATGGATTTATTCCGTGCTATGCGTATGCTTGTACCACCAGCATGGCAAAAGAACCGTGCCATGGATGATGACTTACGTGCATTCTATGACTTCAACTCAATGCACATGGAACCATGGGATGGCCCGGCAGGTATTGTAATGTCAGATGGTCGTTTTGCAGCCTGTAACCTTGACCGTAATGGCTTGCGTCCAGCTCGCTATGTAATCACTCAAGATGGTTTCATTACCCTTGCCTCAGAAGTAGGTATTTGGGACTACGCACCAGACGAAGTGGTTGAGAAAGGCCGTGTTGGCCCTGGTGAGCTATTAGTTATAGATACTCATCAAGGGAAGATTTGGCATTCAGATGAGATTGACCAAGACCTTAAATCACGCCATCCATATAAAGCATGGCTAGAAGCAAACGTTAAGCGTTTAACACCGTTTGAGCAACTCTCAGAGAAAGATGCGGGCAACCGTTCATTTGATGATGAAACTCTGCTTAAGTACCAAAAAATGTTTGGTTACACCAACGAAGAACTTGATAGCGTTATTCGTGTAATGGGCGAAAATGGTCAAGAAGCAACAGGCTCAATGGGTGATGACACGCCATTTGCGGTACTTTCAGAAGGTCATCGTTCACTGTTCGATTACTTCAGACAAAAATTCGCACAAGTAACCAATCCACCGATTGATCCACTTCGTGAAAATCACGTTATGTCTTTAGCTACTTGTATTGGTAGTGAGCAAAACGTATTTAATGAAACAACAGGCCATGCTAAGCGTTTACAGTTTGATACGCCAATTTTGATGTATGCAGACATGCAACAGCTTATCAATGCTGACGATGAACATTACAGCTATTGTAAAATTGATATTACTTACACCAAAGAAGAAGGCTTAGAGAAAGCGATCACCCGTATCTGTGATGAAGCGCAAGCAAAAGCAGCATCGGGCTGTGTAATGCTTATTTTAAGTGACCGTAACTTTAGTGAAACGCACTTGCCTATCCCGGCTGCAATGGCGGTAGGGTCTGTTCAAAAACGTTTAGTTGATAACAACTTACGCTGTGAATCAAATATCATTATTGAATCGGGCAGTGTCCGTGATGCACACCAATTTGCTGTATTACTAGGCTTTGGTGCAACAGCAATTTATCCGTATCTTGCGTATGAATCGTTAGTTGCGATGACTGACAAAAAGATCTTAAACAAGAGCTACTGTGAAGTAACCCTTGCTTATCGTAATGCGATAAATAAAGGTCTATATAAAATCATGTCGAAAATGGGCATTAGTACTGTTGCTTCGTATCGCTGTTCGATGTTATTTGAAGCCGTTGGTTTATCAGATGCAGTTGTAGAAACCTGTTTTAATGGCGTGGCAAGTCGCATCAAAGGGGCTTGTTTTACAGACTTTGATGATGACCAACGCAAACTACATAAGTTAGCCTTTAGTAAACGTAAATTATTAAGCCATGGCGGCTTATTAAAATATGTTCATGGTGGTGAATACCATGCGTACAACCCAGACGTTATCCAGACACTGCAAAAAGCTGTGCGTTCTGGGGAATATAGCGACTATGTAGCCTACGCTGATTTAGTAAATAACCGCCCGATCACCAATTTACGTGACATGTTGGCTGTGAAAATTCCTGAAGCTGGTGTGAATATCGATGACGTTGAGCCGGCAACTGAGCTCTACAAGCGTTTTGACTCAGCAGCAATGAGTATTGGTGCGTTATCGCCAGAGGCTCATGAAGCGCTCGCGATTGCAATGAACCGTTTAGGTGGTTGTTCAAACTCAGGCGAAGGTGGTGAAGACAAACTTCGCTACGGCACAGAGAAAAACTCGCGTATTAAGCAAGTTGCATCTGGCCGCTTTGGCGTAACACCACACTACTTACGTAGCGCTGATGTAATTCAGATTAAAGTGGCGCAAGGTGCAAAACCAGGTGAGGGTGGTCAATTACCGGGTGAAAAAGTAACGCCATATATTGCAAAATTACGTTACTCGGTACCGGGTGTGACCTTGATTTCACCTCCGCCGCATCACGATATTTACTCAATCGAAGATTTAGCTCAGCTTATTTTCGATTTAAAACAAGTAAACCCAGATGCACTGATTTCGGTGAAACTCGTTTCGGAGCCGGGTGTAGGTACTATCGCAACAGGTGTAGCAAAAGCGTATGCCGATTTAATCACCATTGCTGGTTATGACGGTGGTACAGGTGCAAGCCCACTTACTTCTGTTAAGTATGCAGGAAGTCCTTGGGAGCTTGGTCTTGCTGAAACCCAGCAAGCGCTAGTAGAAAATGGTTTACGTCATCGTATTCGTCTACAAACTGATGGTGGCCTTAAAACGGGTCTAGATATCATCAAGGCGGCTATTTTAGGTGCTGAAAGCTTTGGCTTTGGTACCGGCCCTATGGTGGCGCTTGGTTGTAAGTATCTGCGTATTTGTCACTTAAACAACTGTGCGACCGGTGTTGCAACGCAAGACGATACGCTTCGTCAAAAGCATTATCATGGTCTGCCAGAAATGGCGATGAACTACTTTAAGTTTATTGCCGAAGAAGCGCGCCAAATAATGGCAAGCTTAGGGGTTACTCGATTAACCGATTTAATAGGTCGTTTGGACCTGCTTGAAGCCATTGAAGGCAAAACAGAGAAGCAAAAGAAAGTAGATTTGTCATCTGTGGTTGCGGTACCAAATAACCCAACTGGTGAGACTCTGTATTGCAGTGCACCTAATAGTTCGCATTATTTAGGTCAGCTAAATGAAACCTTGCTTGAAAAAGCAAAACAAGCGATTGATGAAAAATCGGGCACCTCATTGGTAAGTCGTATTTGTAATACTGACCGCTCAGTGGGTGCGATGTTATCGGGCTATATTGCCTCTAAACATGGTAACCAAGGTATGGCAGCTGATCCTGTCTCTATTGAGCTTCATGGTACAGCGGGTCAATCATTTGGTGTATGGAATGCAGGTGGCCTTGAAATGACATTAGTAGGCGATGCGAATGACTATGTTGGTAAGGGGATGGCTGGCGGTAAGCTGGTAATTCGTCCACCGCTGGGTTCATCGTTCGAAAGCCACAAAGCGACTATTGCCGGTAATACCTGTTTATATGGTGCTACAGGCGGCAAATTATTTGCGGCAGGTTGTGCTGGTGAGCGTTTTGCAGTTCGTAACTCTGGTGTTCAAGCGGTTGTAGAAGGTGTTGGTGACAACGGCTGTGAATATATGACCGGTGGTGTGGTTTGCGTGCTTGGCAAAGTAGGTATCAACTTTGGTGCAGGTATGACAGGTGGTTTTGCTTATATTCTTGATGAAGGCAATGACTTTGAAAAACGCATTAACCCTGAGCTTGTTGAAATTGTCACGCTCGAAGGGTTGGCATCACACCAAGAACATTTACGCGGCCTAATTGCTGAGCATTTAGAGCTTACAGGCTCAAACCGCGCTGAGCAGATTTTAGCTAACTTTGATTTATACATTCCAATGTTTAAATTGGTTAAGCCAAAATCTAGTGATGTAAAAAGTTTACTCGGACACCGAGCGCGCAGCAGCGCAGAGCTTCGTGTTCAGGCTCAGTAAGGGGGTAGTATGAGCGAAAATGTATACCAGTTTATCGATGTACAACGTGTTGATCCGCGTAAAAAGCCAATTTCAGCGCGTAAGCAATCTTTCGTCGAAATTTACGAGCCGTTTTCTGAGACACAAGTAAACTCACAAGCGGACCGCTGTTTGGATTGTGGTAACCCGTATTGCGAATGGAAATGTCCGGTACATAACTATATTCCACAATGGTTAAAGCTCATTCGTACTGGCCGTATTTTAGAAGCGGCAGAGCTTTCTCACCGAACTAACAGCTTACCAGAGGTGTGTGGACGAGTTTGTCCACAAGATCGTTTGTGTGAAGGCTCATGTACACTTGAAGAGGAATTCGGTGCTGTTACTATCGGTAATATCGAAAAGTACATCACAGATACAGCCTTTAAGATGGGCTGGAAACCAGATATGTCGTATGTGGTTTGGTCTGACAAAAAAGTAGCAATTATTGGTGCAGGCCCGGCAGGCTTGGGCTGTGCGGATATTTTAGTACGTAACGGTGTAAAACCTGTGGTGTTTGACCGTCATCCAGAAATTGGCGGACTTCTTACGTTTGGTATTCCTTCATTCAAGCTTGAAAAAGAAGTGATGCAAAAGCGTCGTGAAATTTTCACTGAAATGGGTGTCGAGTTTAAGTTAAACACTGAGGTTGGCGTAGATGTTACCCTTGATGAAATACTCGCTGAATATGATGCCGTGTTCTTAGGTGTTGGTACGTATCAAAGTATGCGTGCAGGACTTGAGAATGAAGACGCTGATGGTGTGTTTGATGCACTACCATTCTTAATCGGTAACACCAATCGTGTTATGGGCTATGCCGAAGACAAACAAGCTTATATCGATATGGCTAACGAAAAAGTCGTCGTGTTAGGCGGTGGTGATACAGCAATGGACTGTGTAAGAACCTCTATTCGCCAAGGTGCTACAAAAGTAACTTGTGCTTATCGTCGTGACGAAGAAAACATGCCAGGCTCAAAACGTGAAGTTAAAAATGCCCGTGAAGAGGGTGTTGAATTTACCTTTAACGTTCAACCTAAAGGTATTGTGGTTGACGAACAAGGCAAAGTTGCAGGCGTAAAAATGGTTAAAACTCAGTTGGGTGAACCAGATGAGAATGGCCGTCGTCGTGCCGAAGAAGTGGCCGGTTCTGAACATGTTATTGAAGCAACTAAAGTGCTAATGGCATTTGGTTTTAAACCTCATAAAATGGATTGGTTGGAGCCGTATGGCGTTGAAATCAATCATTGGGGTGGCATTAATGCTCCTGAGCAAGGAGAATTTACTCACCAAACAACGAACCCTAAAATCTTTGCGGGTGGTGATATAGTTCGCGGTTCAGATTTAGTTGTTACAGCTATTTTCGAAGGCCGAAATGCAGCTGAAGGTATAATGGAATATCTTGGCGTATAACTACTTAACTTAATGTACGATTTTGAAAGCAAGCCGATGGCTTGCTTTTTTTATGCTTAATCAAAACAAAATCATCGCCTCAACTAATATTTGTTGAGAGTAATCCCCGATAAAGAAAATGAAAAATCAGAGCCAGCAACGTATAATTGCTCAGTAAAAATGGTTGGACTCTATTTTATCTCCACAGTTTAGTACTAGCTCCATATTTGCTCCACATTGTTACGCTTTAATATTCCAAAGAAGTTTGGATCCAGTATGGACATTTGATGCTAACAACATGGAAAAAAAGAAAATGTTTTGCGAACACATTAATCATGAGCAACTAAACTGTTTTCAACCAAGTTCAAAATCTGAAAATGATTTACTTAATGAGGTTATGAAAAGTGAAGACCTGCACGATATTCTGACTATGGTTTTATTAGACGAAACCTTATCAGACGCGTTTAAAGCGATGGTTAGGAAGCAATTAAAAATAATAAAAAATATGAAACGGAAATAAAAATGTCGCAGATATTAGTCGTTGAAGACGACTTAGATATTGCAGAACAAGTGCTGTTGTTCTTCAATGCATCTGGCTTTACTACTCATCACATTACTGATGGCAGCGCCGTAGTGTCGTGGGTCAAAGAGAATAATCCAGATGCAATAATTCTAGATGTTATGTTACCTAATTTAGATGGCGTGGAGTGCATGAAGCAGATCCGCGCTTTTTCTATGGTACCCATTATTATGGTAACCGCTAAAGTTGAAGAGGCTGATAGGTTAAAAGGGTTAGAGCATGGTGCTGATGATTATGTGTGTAAACCTTTTAGTGGCGCAGAGCTTGTCATGCGTGTTAAGGCTATTTTAAGACGATGTACACCAATATCCCAGCAGCCAACTGAGATGCCTGCTACTATTTGTCTAAACGAAGATGCCTTAGAAGTTGAAATTCAAGGTGTATCGCTCGGTTTAACTAAGGTCGAATTTGACGTGTTTAAGCTTTTATATAAAGCACCAAAACGTGTTTTCTCAAGGCAGCAGATACTTGATCATATTCAACCTAATAACTTTGACATTACCGATCGTGTTATCGATAGCCATATCAAAAACATCCGCAAAAAACTTAAGAATTTAAAGTTCTCTCCTAAGATAGTCGCTTCTGTTTACGGCGCAGGCTATCGTTATGATGAACGTCAAATCAATTGATTTGGCGTTCATCGCTTTCACACCTTATTGCAAACGGTACGTTCACCTTTTCTAACAGAATGGCTAAATACGTACACTGATAACTCTCTGGATTGAATATCCTGCCAAATTTGTTTACTAGGAAGTGGACATAATGCGTAATGTAAATATTGGCTTAACGCCTCACCTTCAAGAGCAATTGGAGTTGGCGTTTGTACATACACTTGAATTGCATTAGTTGAATATTTAATCTTGTTTAAACGCCAATGACCTAATAAAAACTGTTTTGCAAAAAACTGTGATATACGCTGTTTTGCAGATTCAGACAGTGGAGGGGACGCTACTGGCTTTTCATAGCTTACATAATAAAGCCCAGCACTTAATAGCAAGCTAGCGATAGCAGCACTGAAAGGAAGATGAGACTTTTTGGTTTTTTTAACTTTGTTTTGACGATGTTTACGCTCAACAGACTTAGCCCATTGAGCATGCTTTAATGACTCTGACATGGTTCCATTCCACAGTAGTTTATAGTGCTATTTAAGCAATAAAATGTGGTGAAAAAATGGAGAAGAAAGCGCTTATTTATTACTTATAGGCAGTAAAATCCTGATACATAAACCACCTGACTTACCCGGTAATGCGCTAATATTACCAGACATTAGCTCTACAAAACTTTGGCAGATCGAAAGCCCTAAACCAGAACCTCCTAATGCACGGCTACGAGACTCTTCAACACGATATAAACGGTCGAAAAGTTTGCCTATATGCGCTTTTCCTACCCCAGGAGAGGTATCATCAACTTGAATAAACAACTCTTGGTTGTTTGCTCTTACTTTAAGGCGAACATGGCCAGGGCTGTCTGTGTATAGGCAGGCATTAGTAAAAATATTGTTGAGAATTTGGTCAAGCTTTTGCTTATCTACCGTGATTTCAACTCCTTCAGCAATAACAATGTCAGCTAAAAATGTGAGTTGATGGCTGCAAACATAGCGGCGCATGTCTTGCTCGTATTCAGTAAAAATATGTGCTGCATTATATTGTTGAAGATTTAATGTAAGGGTTTTGTTTTCAGCTTGAGATAACTGATATACATCGGATATCAAGTTATTCAGCTGTGCTATCTTGCCATTAATTTTGCTGTAGGCTAGGTCACGGTTTTCTTGAATATCGAGTTCCAGCGCTTCGATATGCAGTTTTAATACACTCAGTGGTGTGCGTAATTCATGGGATATATCTGCAAGCATTTTGTCTTTTTCAATCAAGCTATATTGATATAGCTTGGCTTTAAATAGAGCTTTTCGATGCTTAAAGTAATACAGCACTAAGGCAAGCGTACTGAACAATAAAACAATGCCGGCTGATAACAGCCATATCTGTTTTTCTAATCGCTGATTATTCATTTGAGCTGTAGCGAGTTTGTTTTTTTGTATCTCATCATCAATGCGCTGCTGTTGCTCGATTGCTGTTAATTGTTTTTTGTTCTTTTCAACAGCTTGATTTAAATGCTCTTCAAACAACGACTCGGCAAGTGTGTTTTTAAGTTTTAGCTGCTCAGCTGCTAGTTTGTAATCACCGATAAGTTCAGCATAAATCGCGGTATAACCGTGCTGTTTTTGATTCAATAAGCGGTTATCAATATCAGCGAGTAGTTCTTTTGTGTTACTTAAATAAAGGTTAATCAATATAGGGTTTTTTAGTGCTAGATGTAGTTCGATTAAATTAAAGTAAGAGTAAATTTTGCTTAATGTCGAGCCAGACTTAAGCGCAGCATTTAACCCTGATTCAGCACTACTGAGCGCCATATGTTGGTTGTCTATTTTTAAATACAATTGCATTAGCGTATGTTTCGCGGTAGCCATATTCTCATAGGCGTTGACGTCGGCTAAACGGGTATAGGCGTTATTTAATAAGGGGAGCGCCTGCTCAAAGTCACCTCGTTTATACACTAACTTGGCAAGTTGTAAGCTGGTGTCTGCAATATTCATTTGGTTTTTGGTTTTAATATCAAACTCAAGCGCTTTTTTATAGAAGTACTCAGATTGAGAAAGGTCATCAAGTCTTTGAGCAAGGTTTGCTAAGTTATAAAAGTTAGTGGCAACCAGTTCATAATTATCGCTGTTTTCTAACAAGCCCTGTGCTTTTACTTGATGGTGCATTGATTGTTCAAGATCATTAAGTGTGTCGTATAGCGAACCTAAATTGCTATGGCTTTGTGCTTGTAGATTTTTGTCTTCAAGTTCGTTTGCAAGCGCTAAGGCTGCCATGTAGTGCTTCTTTGCTTCAATTGTTTTTACTTGGCGGCGGTAGTTGATCCCCAACTCTTTTTGGATCTGGTATTGATCCTCTTTACTCAAATTAGCAATTTTTTGTAATGGCAGTAACAGTTCAATCGCCTCGTTGTAATGACCTTTTTTACGTAAAAGTGGCGCTTGAGCCATGGCAACATCATAGGTTGATGAAGTGCTATTATGATCTTTGTATTGCTCAAGAATTGTGAGGGCTTCACTGATTTTTCCTTGGTTTTCAAGGTCAGTGACTTGATTTAATAGAGAACTTGGCAGTGTGGTTGCTACACTTGCGCATGACAAAAAATAAATAGCGATAAGTAAAGAGTATTTCATTAGAGGTTAGAATGGGCTTAATGTGTACGCATACTAACGAGAAAATGTGTAGAAATTATGGAGTTATTAGTTAACGTTTTTCGTTATTTCATATTGTTTAATGAAAAAGAATTGCTATTAATCTGTTTAAACCTTACATGTTATTATTTTTCACCTTTTTGTCTCATTATCAAAAATTTCTGATTGTTTTCAGATATCTGAAGCCTAAAATCAAGCTGAATATAATTTATACACGATTGGCATAATAATAAATAATTTATTTATCATTTTTGCTAGTAATAAAGTTTTGATTAATTCTTCAGGCGGAAATACAATGAAAAAATCTATTTTATCTATATTGGTAGCATGTGGGGTACTTGCATCACATGCCTCGGCAAATAACTGCACGGGCGAGTTATATGGTATTAACTCTGGTCGAGGTCATTTAGGTTTCGTTTTTTCAATAGATGAACAAGCGCAAAGCGCAGCTGTTCATTCAAAAGCTGCGTTTTCATCTGCAGCGATAGCATTTGATAGCACAAGAAACCGACTTTATTACGTAGCAGCTCCACGACCGCTTTCATATAAGTTAGATGTAAGTGAATTTAATTTAGCGAGCCATGAACTTGCTGACCTGCCGATACAAAGTGAAAAGTATAAATATACTCGTATTGCTTATGTAGATATGGATACAAAAGAACACACCGTTCTTAATCGATCTAATCCGATGACTCGTTTAGCGTATGATCCAAATCGCGATGTTATTTATGGCTCAAAAGGCAGTAAACTTTATGTTATTTCTCCTGAGTCAGGTGAGACGCAGTTCCTAGGTAATATGACTGACTATGGCAATAGCTCAGATATTCTTCGCGGCGATATGGTTGTAAAAAACGGTGAAGTGTATTTGGTTTCTGCAACCAGTATCTTTTCATTGGATCTTTCTACACTTGAATTATCGAAAAAGTCTGAACATGGTTTAACAACAGTAACCGGTGCTGCGCTAGACCAAAATGGAGAGTTATTAATTTCACGAGAAGTTATTAATGATCAAGGTAATTATAACATTACGAAGTTGTATAAAGCGTCGATTGAAACGGGCAAAACCTGCGCAATGGGTACATACCCAATGCGAATTAATGATTTAGCGTTAAACACACTTAAGCCAGTCGCGTGTTATAGCCAGCCAACTTGTAGTATTGCTGCTCAGCCACTAGTTATTACCAGTATTGATAAAAATAGAAAGGCAACTTGGCAAAACTATACTTTAAATGCCTATTTATTTGATAAACCAATAGCAAAACTAACTAGTTCAGCAAACTTTGGTGAAGACGGTATTGTTAATAAAACAGTTTCAATAAATCATGATTTTGCTGCTGCAAACTCAATTACAGAAGCTGCTATTGATGATTACAATACAGATATCTTTTTTATGGGAAGTTTTCATGATACCGATTTTACAGATGCTGAACTTGCAGAGCTTTACAATTGGTCAAAAAAATCTGGCAATGTAACTATTATTGCGGCTGATTCTGATATGCCGAATGAAAAAGTCTATGCCAAATGGGGTTATACAGTTACTCGTAATGGTTATGTAGATGGGCCAAATACTCAAAACCCTGATGGTGTTAATACTCAAGCTCAACAAGCTATTTTCGCTGGTCCATTTGGTGGTGTAACGAGTTTCTATCAAGCGGGTGGTGCTAAAGGATATTTTTCTGAAATGCCTGCAGGTACGCAAGTATTAGCAGTTAATCAAGATGGCTTGCCAACGATAGTAAAAGACTCAGCTACTGGTGATATTTTATTGTCTGATAGCGGTATTGTTAACTCTCAAGACAAAGCTGAGAATTTCACCTCAGGTACAGGTGTGTCTAGCATGGCAGACCGCTTATTCTTAAACTTAATTAACTACGCTAGTGATATAGAATAATTCGCTACATTTTAACCATCGTGAAGTAAATCACTTTACGATGGTTAATTATATGAAAACTTAATTTTATTAATTATTTAAACATTTAATCTTGTAGCTTCTCAATTTATTTTTTCTCTCCTTCTCTATTTTTTATTTTTACTTAATATTAATGTTTTTCTTTTTTAGTTTTTAATCATCTGTTTTTATTGTTCTCTCTAAAAATAAGGGTTTTCCTATTGTGTTGTAATGATTTAAAAGTAAATATTCTCCATTGTAGTATTTAAATAAAAATTAACATTTATTACCTTTCTTATTTTCAATGAGTAGTAAATAAGGTTTGGTTTTATTTTTTTCAGGTGAATATAAAATGAAAAAGTCTATTTTTTCGATAATGACACTTTGCAGCGCTCTCTCATCAGGTGCCTATGCAAACATGTGTACTGGTGAGCTGTATGGTATTAACTCTGGCCGAGGCCATTTAGGTGTTGTGTTTTCGCTTGATGAGCAAGCAAAAACGGCAGCAATTCATTCAAAAGCGAAGTTTTCTTCAGCGGCAATGGCATTCGATAGTACTCGTAATCGTCTATATTATGTGTCAGCACCACGGGCTTTAACTTATAAGTTAGACCCAAGTTCATTGAATTTATCTGATGAGGAATTGAAAGACTTACCGATTAAAGGCGAAAAGTATAAATACACTAAATTAGCCTACGTTGATATGCAGACAAATACGCACACAGAAGTTGCCCGAACAAGCCCAATGACACGTTTAGCGTATGATCCAGACCGTGATGTTATTTATGGCTCTAAAGGGAGTAAGTTCTATATTATTTATCCTGATTCTGGCGAGACCCAGTTTGTAGGTAATATGACTGGCTATGGAAATAGCTCAGATATTCTTCGTGGTGATATGGTCGTTAAAAATGGTGAAGTCTATTTGGTTTCTGCAACCAGTATTTTCTCATTAGATCTCTCTACACTTGAACTATCAAAAAAGTCAGAACATGGTTTAACTACAGTAACAGGCGCTGCGCTTGATCAAAATGGCGAGCTGCTTATTTCTCGTGAAGTGATTAACGATCAAGGTAATTACAACGTAACTAAGTTATATAAGGCATCTATAGACACTGGTAAAACATGTGAAGTAGCCTCCTATCCAATGCGCATAAATGATTTAGCAGTTAATACACTAAAACCAGTTGCTTGTTATGCTGAGCCAATTTGTAGCGTAGAATCAGAGTCAATCGTTATCACGAGTATCGATCAAGCCAGACAAGCTACTTGGGCTGGTTATACGCTTAATGGTTCTTTAATGGAATGGTCTTTAGAAAAATTGATAAGTACAGCAAACTTTGGCGAAAATGGCGTAGTTCGTAAGCCATTATCAATAAACCATGATTTTGCAGAGTCAAATTCAATTACTGAAGAAGCACTAGATAACTATAATACAGATATCTTTTTTATAGGCAGTTTCCGACTAAGCAATTTCACTGATGCAGAACTAGATGAAGCATATAATTGGTCATTAAAGAAAGGTAATGTAGCTATCATTGCTGGTGATGCTGATTACCCAGAAGAAAAAATATACCCAAGATGGGGTTATAAAGTAACAAATGAAGGCTACATTGATGGGCCAAATTTGCCGAATCCTGACGGGGTGAATACCCAAGCTCAGCAAGCTATTTTTGCAGGCCCATTTGGTGGTGTGACTAATTTCTATCAAGCAGGTGGTGCTAGGGGGTATTTTTCTGAGATGCCTACTGGAGCACAAGTTTTGGCTGTAAATCAACAAGGCTTACCAACTATCGTAAAAGATCCTATAACAGGTGATATCATCTTGGCTGATAGTGGCATGTTAACGAATCAGACCAAATCAGAAAATATTACAGAAGGGTCAGGTGTTACAAGTATGGCAGATCGATTACTAATGAATTTGTTTAACTATGCCAGTGAAATAGACTAACTATTTGCTGGTTATACAAAAATCGCGAAGCTATATGTGCTTCGCGATTTTTAATATAAAATTATTCACCAGCAACCAGTTAAGGTGTTTTTCACTCTATTGGTGTGCTGTTTAACTAATAAATAATTAACTCCCACCAATAATACATGGCAGCTTGCAAGCACAATTATCCATGGTGAAATACTTTGTGCTAAAAGACTGACCGTTACCAAGCTCATTAGCATCAAAAGCAATGACGAATTTAATGCAGTTTGTAATAACTGCTTAAAGCGTAAATGTTTCCAACGACTCCAAACAATCAGTAAAAATGCGGTAGTGGGGAGTATAAATAATATACATTCAATTAACGTAACGAATAACTGAGCGCTTTGAGAAGGCGGAGCAGCTGTTGCACCTTGTGAATGGTTAGAGCTTAAGGCAACCAATCCAAGCACCACAGTGATAAACATATTTTTAATATTCATTCATAAACTCTAAACTAATAAATCTTTAGCAGCTAAACACCCAAGCATTCAAATTAGGCATGCGCGTTTATGAGCTCTTTTGCATTGGCTCTTGCCATTTTACTGATGTTATCGCCAGCGAGTAGTCGGGCTATTTCATCAATACGGCCTTCTTTTGTAAGCTTATTCATTTGCGTATAGGTTTCGCCGTCTGCAATTTCTTTTGCAACAAAAAATTGTTGATGCCCAGAGCTTGCTACTTGCGGCAAGTGAGTTACACAAATAACTTGTGTCGATTTACCGAGTTGGCGTAAAAGTTTACCAACGGCTGAAGCGGTTGGGCCAGAAATACCCACATCGACTTCATCGAAAATTAGTGTTGGCGTTGTAACACGTTGAGCAATGATAACCTGAATCGCTAAACTAATACGTGATAGTTCACCACCCGAGGCCACCTTAGAAAGTGCTTGCATTGGTTGACCTGGGTTAGTTGATACTAAAAACGAAACCATATCAAAGCCCATTGAGCTTGGCGCTTTATCGGTAGCTTTCTGAATATCAATCGCAAACTTGCCATTTTCCATCGACAAGTTCGCCATGCTATCGCTAATTAATTGGTTAAGTGTTTGTGCGTAACTATGACGGCTTTCACTTAATAATTGAGCTGCCTGTTTGTATTGCTCAAGCGCATCATCAATTTCACTTTCAAGCGCACCTAAACGGTCACTGTTATAGCTGATTGATGCTAACTCTTCACTGATAGATTGATGAAACTCAACTAACTCTTCTGGTTTTATATGGTGCTTGCGGGCAAGGTCCATAATACCTGTTAACCTTGTTTCAACTTCATCTAAGCGAGCGGGGTCTAAGTCAGTTACATCGACATAACTACGAATTTCACGGCTTGCTTCTTCAACTTGTACAGCAGCCTCGCTAAGTAGCGCTGCAATGCTCGATAAACTTTCATCATAACTAGCAAGCTCAGCAAATTGCTGCGCACTGTGTTGCAACATTGAACAAGCACTTAGCTCGTCACTTTCGTATAAGTGTTGTAGCCCACGCTGGCATGACTCTAAGATAGTTTGGCTATGACTTAGTTTGTGATGCTCAGCTTCAATCTCCTCAAATTCACCCGGCTGTAAAGCAAATTCATCAAGTTCAGCCACCTGATACTCTAATAACTGCTTTTGAGCTGCTTGTTGCTGTTGCTGCTGCTCTAAATGATTAAACTCTTTAAGTAATGCTTGGTAAGCTTTGTAGCGCTCTTTAACATCAGTTAATAGCTGGTTGTGGCCTGCATAAGCATCAAGTAAATGTAATTGATGCTCAGACTTTAACAAGTGCTGATGGGCATGTTGACCATGAATTGAAATTAAATACTGACCTAACTCTTTTAACTGCGCAGCGGTTACTGAGCTGCCATTAATATAGCTTTTGCTGCGGCCATTTTTACAAATAACTCGACGCAGCAAACACTCGCCGTCGTTATTTGAAAGTAAATGCTGTTCTAAAAACTGTTGGGCGAGCGGAAGTTGGCTAATATCAAACTCAGCGCAGATCTCTGCGCGTTCAGAGCCTGGGCGAACCGCAGCTGCATCAGCTCGTTCACCAAGGCACAATGATAGCGCGTCGATGGCAATTGATTTACCTGCGCCGGTTTCACCTGTAATGGCGGTCATGCCATTGTGCCACTCAGTACTCAAGTTACTGACGATGGCAAAATTTTTAATTTCTAACCCAATTAACATACTGTTTATCCATCCAGCTAATTAACTGTTAATTTATACAGTGTTTTTGGGTTTTGCAAATTAAATTTTAAACTTTGCTTAATTCTGCGTTCTGATTTTCTTGGTTTATGTCTTTTGGATTCGATGAGTTCAGCTCTTTTGCTTGTTCATCTGAGGGCATTGTCGGCGGCTGATACTTGATGACTTCAATTAGCGACGGCAAAGATTCCTGATAAAATGACTTATTGTACTCAATGCCATTGTAAGGAAGTTCAGCCATGAAATATTGAAGACGGTCAGCTAATTGATCTAATTCTTCTGGTGTTTGCGCTTTGCTCGCTTCCATGATGATGGTGTTTATCAATAAATCACTGATGTATTCAAGGTGAGCAAGGTTTTCTTCATTATGAGCTTGAACAACAAAAAAGTTACTCGTAATTTGACTTAAACGCGAAACATTTTTCGGACGAATAAGTTTGCCTTCGCTAAAGTCAATCAACTTGCTTTTAAAGTCATTATTAATTTCTTTTACACGTTGGTTAAAACGTTTCTTTTCAGCCTCAATCGCTTTACGACGGTTGCTTTCAACCATCCAGTAACACCCTAGCAAGGTGATAAGTAATAACAGAGCAAGAAAAACGATATAGCTCATTTCGGTGAAGTATCCTTAAAAAATTACAGCATTAAGTATGATTATTTTGCGCTAATCAATCTGCCTTGGCAATTATTTAAGATAAAAATTGCTATTTAAAATAGCCGACTTCCCCAATTAAGTTTTTTTCTCAAAACATCATAGTAGGAATAGTCTTTAGGGTGAATTAAGCGCAAGTGTTTATCGGCTTTTTTGATAACCACTTCATCTCCGGGCAATACCGCCAAAACCACATGACTGTCGCAACTTACTTGCAGGCTGTCGGTATTTTCGAGGCTGAGCTTTAAGCGCACTTCGTTATCGGCATCAACCACTAGGGGACGACTTGATAAAGTATGTGGGAACATTGGTACTAATGAAATTGCGTTCAGCTCAGGTGTTAGAATAGGCCCGCCACCCGATAATGAATAAGCAGTTGAGCCTGTTGGTGTTGAGACAATTAAGCCGTCTGAGCGCTGTGAGAACACAAAATCGTTGTTAATAAAGGCTTCAAACTCAATCATATGGGCAACTTTATCGGCATGAAGAACAGCTTCATTAACCGCCAAATTCGCACTCTTAAGTTCGGCATGACGATAGACTTCAACTTCTAATAAAAAGCGTTTTTCTTCGATAAATTGTCCGCTCAGGACGTGTTCAAGACTTGCTTCAAAACCTTCTGGGTTTAAATCAGTTAAAAAGCCTAAGTTACCTCTGTTTACACCTATAACTGCAACATCAAAGCGCGCAAGAACGCGAGCAGCACCAAGCATGTTTCCATCGCCGCCAACAACAATGGCTAAATCTGCCCGCTCACCTAAATCAACTAACTTAACTAAGTTTTCTGCTGGTACGTTGTCAAGTTGGCGTCCAGTTCGTTGCTCGACGAGCACTTCAAAGCCTAAGGCAAGTAAAAAAGTATGAAGGCGTTGCAGGGTCGTGGCTGCGGCGCTGTGATTAGGTTTGCCAATCAAACCTATGGTCTTGAACGGTGAATCCATGTTAATTGCACTTAAACTTTCATGGCAATAGATTACATTAAAAATTAATGCTTTGAAAATAACTTGAAATAAACTTGCAGCGCCCAAATATCTAAGGCCAAGGAGCAAGATATATTAATTATGAAATTAAATCCGCGTGACCAACAAATATTTTCAGCAGTAATGAGCCTTTATTGTAATGGTGAAGGGTTGCCTGTTGCTTCATCACGAATTGCTAAACAAAAAGGCATGGCTGTGTGCTCAGCTACGGTGCGTAATGCGATGGCACGTCTCGAAAAAGAGGGCTTATTATATTCACCTCATACATCTGCTGGCCGTGTACCCACCAATGAAGGGTTTGAATATTGGCTGTCAGAGTTTTTTGAGTTACCGCAAATTGCAACTTATTGGCAACCACAGCAAGCCCAGCTTGTTGAATTAGCTCATGGCTTGAGTCAGCGTTACAAGGTCTGTTGTTGTGTTGGCTTGCCACAGGTAAGTTCACAACTGGTTTTTCGTGTTGAAGTACTTGATTTTGATGCTAGCAACTGGCTTATTTTGTTGCTTGATAGAGCAGGGCAAAGCCACAATATTTGTATCACTAAACCTGAGGATTCAAGTGATGCTGTGCGTTATCAATTTGCGACTTGGCTAAACACGGTGTTCAGTCAACAAACCCTGATGGAAGGATTGTATCGCATGCAGGCGATGGCCAATACTGCACCGCATAATTGTCATGATTCACTCACACAATGGACAAGACAGTTAAGTCAAAAACTGGGCTCTGATAATAGCATTGTGGTGGGCGAAAATTATCTTTATCGCCAAGTTGATTGCCAAACCAGTCTTAATATTGGAGTATCATTTTTAAATTTTGTTGAAGATAAGTTGGCATTTAAAAATGGTTTATCGGTTCTTAATACAGAACAACTACCATTTACTGATTGTGATGAGCTCATGGTTATCAGTGTTCCATACTTTAATAACCAAGAATATCAGAGTCGATTTTGTGTTATTTGTCCAAAATCAGCACAAATAGAAGCAATCATCCAAGAATTTGAGTTAATCGGCTCATCAGCCTCTTGAATCTTTTTATTCAATCCCCATAATTACCGCAGTTGTAAAGAATTGGAGCATGTAAGCTATGTCTGAGCAGACAAAATCACCAGAGCAAGAAGTTGAACTAAACGAAGAATTTGAACAAATGCAAGCGGATGTTGATGCAGCCGTTGAAGCAGCAGAGCAAGTTGAAGGCGAAGAAATGAGCCCTGAAGCAGAAATCGCGCTACTGCACAGCGAGTTAGAAGCTGCTAAGCAAACTATAAACGATCAAAAAGACAGTGTTGTTCGTGCTGCAGCAGATGTTGAGAACATGCGTCGTCGTGCCGCTCAAGATGTAGAAAAAGCACATAAGTTTGCACTTGAAAAGTTTGCCAACGAATTACTACCTGTTATCGATAACCTAGAGCGTGCAATTGAGTTTTCTGATAAAGAAAATGAACAGCTTAAACCTGTGCTTGAAGGTATCGAAATGACCGTTAAGAGTTTTAATGATGCGGTATCAAAATTCGGTGTTGAAATTGTTAATCCTCAGGGTGAACAATTTAATCCTGAATTTCATCAAGCAATGTCAATTCAGCCAAGCAATGACGTAGCACCTAACACTGTTCTTGCAGTAATGCAGAAAGGTTACACATTAAATGGCCGTTTATTACGTCCTGCAATGGTTATGGTATCGAAAGAAGCTGAATAAGCTTTAAAGAGATAGAAAAAATGCCTGTAAATTACAGGCGTTTTTTTTTTATTACAATTGTGTTCAATTTTTAACTCGATTGGTATCGTTTTCGATGCCAAAGCTGTACAAGTAAGATCAGTATCAGTGCGCTGAACATCATCGCAGAAAATGGAATAGCACTTTGTGGATGAACAAAAGCAAGGATAGGTCCAACTAAAGCACCACTACCGAATCTCAGTGTACCAATAACAGCTGTTGCAGTACCTGACTTTTCTTCAAATTGCATGAGAATCAATGAGTCTGCATTACTCGCTATAATACCTAAGCTCATCATTAATGGTGCAATGGTGGAAACGATGAAATATAGCGATAAATGCATCACACTGAATAAAAACAATGCCCCGCCAGCAACAAAGCCAATGCCAAGGCCAATAAATAAAAGTTTACGTGAGCCTAAACGCGGCACTAAACGTGTATTCATAAAGTTCCCGAACATTAAAGCCAACACGTTAAAAGCAAATAGCACACCGAACAATTGCTCATCTACTTTGAAGAAATCGAGATATACATAAGGTACTGATGTTAAAAAGCAAAAGAATGCGAATGAGGCAAACATTGAGCTGGCAATATCGGCAAGTGCGCTGCGGCGTGAAAATACCGTTTTATAACTATTGAAAAACAATGCTAAACCGCGCTGTTTACTTTTAAATATAGGAATATCGATCAAATGTATTTGGACTAAGGCTAAAATTGTAAAGCTATAGCCTGCTAGAACGATAAAAATAACCTGCCAGGTTGAGATGCCCATAATGAGTGAGCCAAGGGTAGGGGCTATCAGTGGAGCCACCATCATAATCATAGACACATACGACATACCTTTAGCGGTATTTTCGCGGTAAATATGGCGAATGATCCCAGGCACTACAACCGTCGCAGCAGCACCGGTAAAAGCTTGAATGGCTCTTAAAGACCAAAACAATTCAATATTTTGGCAAAATGCCAGAGCCAATGAGCTAATACCAAATAAACTTAAGCCTACTTTAGCAAGTAGTCGTCTGCCAAGCTCATCGGCAATTGGACCAAAAAACAACATGCCAAGGGCGTAACCTGCAAGATAAATGCTTAGTGAAATTTGCACATTTGGCATCGTAGTTTGCAAGTCGTTTGCAATTACCAGCATTGCAGGTAGGTATAAATCTATGGCAAGAGGGGTAATTGCAACAATACTTGCCAGTAACGGTAATAAAATGCGTTTATTTAAAATCTCTGGGGAAGGCATTGGTTACTCATTAATCGAAAGTTAGGTCACTATTGTAGCAGTGTGAACCCCTGTGGTGAACTTAGTTTGCCTGCTAAGTAAAAGAATTAACGAAAAAATAACAACTGATAATGAGGTCGTTCATTTTCATATAAAATTAAGCAATGCTTTGCTATATTAGCGATTATTGCACCAAGTATTTCAAGGATTCGTATGAAAAAGTTATTGATGGCAGTGTTAGCTACCGCTGTTTTAGCTGGTTGTAAAACCTCACCAACAGGACGCACGCAAATTGCGCTTTACTCTGATCAACAAATGAATCAAATGGGACAAGCCAGTTTTGCAGAAATGAAAAAAACGCAGCCAGTTAATAAAGACCCACGAGTAAATAGCTATGTTAAGTGTATTGCCGATGATGTAATTTCTGTACTGCCAAATGAGTATGCAAAACAGTCTTGGGAAGTTGTAGTATTTGAAGACGATTCTGCAAATGCATTCGCCTTACCGGGCGGTTATATCGGGGTTCATACTGGTTTATTAAAAGTAGCGGTAAACCAAGACCAACTTGCTACTGTTTTAGGTCATGAAGTTGCACACGTGATAGCTGAGCATTCAAATGAACGTGTTTCACAGAATGCACTTTTACAAACTGGCTTACAAGTTGGTGGTGCGGCACTTGATATGGGGAATGTGCAATATCGAGGCGAAATCATGCAGGCTTTGGGTTTAGGCGCACAATATGGGGTGGTATTACCATTTAGTCGCTCACATGAATCAGAGGCAGATATTGTAGGTCTAGATTTAATGGCAAAAGCAGGATTTAACCCAGAGCAATCAGTATCTCTTTGGCAAAATATGAGTGCAGCAGGTAGTAGTGGTACACCCGAGTTTATGTCGACTCACCCAGCTCCTGGTAACCGAATTAAAGAGCTTCAAAAGCACATGTCAGATGCATTAAAAGCTCAACAAGCAGCTAGAGCGAAAGGGAAAACCCCGCAGTGTAAATTATGATCAATAGAGCAAAGGTTGAATATCAACATTTTGCCAATAATATTTTTTATTCTCATAAATACACACTTTTCCTGGGTAAGTTGTCTGCTCGATTGAAGGAGCGGATAGCTGCTCAGGAATACCACATTTTTGCGCCAGACTAACCATAGCTATACCCTCAATTAAAAGAGTAATATCTATATCTTTCCAATTACAATCATTTTCTTGGCAAAAACAGGCTTTTCCGTCGTAAGTAACTTGATCAAGTTTTGGCATTGAGTAAGGTTTTGGTAAACCGCATTTTATTGCAGGTTTAAGCTCAGTTGTATTGGCTAGGAAAGAAGTAGTTAAAGCTAGTAAGCTACTAATGATAAATGATTTATTCATGAGGTTCTCCTAAAATCTAACTGTAGAACCACGATCGAATGTATGTCAAATTTTACTCTAAAATTTAAAAAGCCTGTAGTTTAGATAACTGCAGGCTTTAATTTGATAACTAGCAACTAGCAACTAGCAACTAGCAACTAGCAACTAGCAACTAGTACTCTTTCACATATATTTTGATCAGTTGCCCCTACTTAAATTCAGGTAACTGATCTTTTTCAATCAATAATTCAATACTCCTGCTTTTTCCAGTAACTGATGTTATAAATTTCTTCTTCTTA